>JAYUFJ010000490.1:0-3056 GCA_043738775.1 Flavobacterium sp.
AGTTGTTCGGGCAGGACAAACATCGGTGAGCATTTTATCTTATCTTGTACATCAGCAAAGCATCGGCAGCGGTTCCGGGCGGACGTTTTTCAAATTCCCAAACAACGCCAAGCCCTGTTCGTTGGCGGAAATGCACTAGCCAAATATTTTAACAATTTAGAAATGAAATCAGGACTGTCTCCACCAATATTTTCTTAAATTCAGACTTGATTACATTAATATAAATATTAGAAAATTGATGAAAAAGACTTTATTAGTAGCTGGAATTGTAGTATCATTTCTAAGCTGTAAAAAAAATCATGACGTTTGTAACGGCTATTCAGGAAACAAAAGTGGATTTGAAAGTTATGAATATGTGTTAGATACTTTATTAAGGACTGATACTTCATTTGTTGATAAGGATATTTTTTTTAAGACAAATGAGCCTTATAGCAACATAAAATGGACAATTGGAAGCGACCCACGAACCTTTACTACTCAAACAGTCAACCTAAGGTTTAGTAACCCAGAAAGATTAAATGTAATACTGAAAGGATATGCAATCAACTCAAATTGCATATCCGAAAGTTTTACTTTAACCAAACCATTTGTTTTATTAGAGAACAACGGCTCAATTCAAAGTCCTCTAGTAGGCCTCTACAAAGGAAATAACATTGATAATATTAATGACACATTTTCAGTGGCAATCAAGTTTTGGATTGGAACAAGATATAATTGGTGGAGCAATGGTGCCTATTCAGTTGAAAACCTACCAAAAGGTTATTTAGACACAACTCAAAATTTCAATGGATATTCTAGACCTGAAATAAAGGGCATCATTGCATCAACTGGATACAAAAATATTGCAATAGAAAAAAGCGGAAACTTACCTTCACTTGGCATTAAAGGTTATGGTAATCTTGCAAGAGGTATAAAAGATACACTAACATTCAATTACACAATTATTGATACTACTCTCTTAAATAGTAGTGGACAATTAAAGTACATAGTAAAAACATTTATTGGAATTAAAAATTAATAACATGAAACTTAAATTAACTTTTCTGATAATTATCTTATCAAAAATTGCTTTCGGTCAATGCCCCGATAATGGCATAACAACAAATCCGTCAGCACCTGTGAATAACCAATTGCCATCGAAAAAAAATCTTTACTTCGATTGGCGAATACAAAATTTTCAAAGTAATACAACATGCCAGCCTTTGACGTTAGTTGAATCTCCATTTTTTAAAATAGACAACCTTGAAATATTAAGGCAATCTAAAGATATGTTGCCTGAAGATGGCTGGGAATTAATAAGAAGAGATTTAGGTTACACCGACCAAAATACATTGAAGCCTGAAACACCTGAACATACTTACTTTATCCTATATAATAAGTTCACAGGGGTTTTAAGGATTCTTTTAAAAACATGTAGAAGTGCCGATTATAATGGAATGAAGATTTCAATTAGATTCGACGCTACTACACTTTATCAAAGTGCTTTGCTCGATTTAACAAGCGGAACAAGGGCATTGGATTCAACACATACAAAAAACCCAGTTGGACAGTCGGCTTCTGTTTTTGTTAACGATAGAACAAAATGGTTCTATGCAGATTTCCCTATGAATTACGACCCTTGTACTTGTAAATATAAATCCAAATTAAATATCATATCTCAATTAATACAAAACTCTACTATTAATTTACAAGGTTCGATAACAGGTACAATAACCAGTATAGCTAACGGTCAGGGTTCTGTCAATAATAGTGGCTCTTACAGCTTTAAAGATTTTGTGAACGATGCTGATAAATTTAAAAAGGGATATGGTAGTGTTGATAACTTTATTACCGAGACTAAAAATGTTGTAACAACCATTCCTAATTCTGCTTCTACTCTAACTGCATTAACCAATTTACAGAACTCACTTAAAGACAATCAATTTTTAAAAACTGGCCTAGCAGCAGTTCCATGGTTAAAAGCTGCTGTTGGGATTTTAGATTTCTTTTCTGGCGGCGGTAAGACTAGCCCACAAACAGTACAAATCATGCCCATGGCAGTTAATTTAAGCATCCGGCTAAACGGAACAATGCAAACATCAAACCAATACCATAATATAACATTTACTAACCCAGGGTCTCTTGATGCTCAAAATGACCCTGATATTTATCCGTTTTATAATGAATCTTTAGGAGTTTTTAATTTACTTAATACCCCTAAATTTTTATTACGACAACAAAGGGCTTTAATTCCAAATTTACCACCGTCGCAAGGGCTATGGACACTTCAATTTAAATTGAAAGAGGCTTTTAAATATATAATTAACCCAGCATCGGGTTTGCAATTGCAAGATGCCCAAGTGGCATATGTTGGCCTCTCAAATACTAATGTTGCAAATCCCCCAACTACGTACGGGGCTGGGTTTGATTTTTTAGAAGGGAAAGACGCTGAAAGTGGTAAGTGGGAGTATAGAACTGAATATGTTCCAATTCAATGTTTGGGCAACGACCATCAATTTAAATATCAGTTTTTTGACGGAGCAAACCCAGTACCAACTAAATTTTATTTAAAATTCATATTAAACTTCAAAAGACTTTCTAATCCATCGGCACAAAACATTCTGATAATCATGAAATACCCAATAACCATTGAGCAGACAAGCAATGCAATTACCGGTGGTACTTTCAATCCAAGTAATTGTTTAGGTGGTATAATTTCACAGGCAACTGCCACGGAAGTAAATACATTTTGTACAAGCACTAAATACACAACAAATAGAGCCAATCGTATTGCACCAGGTGCTATTATTAACACTAATACTGTTAGTAACCCGTTAAAATTAAGCCCTAATCCAACTAGTAATTTTATAAATATTTCTGGTACACTTGCAAATACAAAACTAGTAAAAATTGAAATAGTTGACATGCTTGGTAAAGTCCATGCTATTCACAAGGAGCAACTACGAGGAAATTTCTCTAAATCATATACGATAAGCGGTCTTGCAAATGGTGTATATATTATGAGAACGCATTACTCTAATGGCGAAACAGGACTTTTTAAATTTATTGTCAACAAA
>JAYUFJ010000491.1:0-3051 GCA_043738775.1 Flavobacterium sp.
TTTTCAGAAATAATATTTTTTAACTTGTTTTTAACGTCTCTTCCAGCATCAAAAACCATTTGATCATTGTTCGGAAAAGGTACTTGGCGTTTATCAAAAAACGACAAATAATTTGCATCGCAAGCCAATCGATCACCATTAAATCTAGAATAAATATTTTGAAAAACGAATTCACTGCTTATAGGAAAAGTTTCTATTAACTGATTGGTTTTAAAATCGATATAATCCACTTTAGCAACAACTTGGCAAGATTTAAACTGTTTTGATTCATAAACTTGCGCGCGTATTGTTTTCATATTATCAACCATAACAACGTGTCCTGTATTGTCAATAACTTGTTGACCTTGAGCGTTTAACAATGGTTTTGTGCCGTCTTTAATTTGCTTTTCGTTGGTAAATTCTCGTTCACTTACTTGCTCAGGTGAGATGTTTATTTCTCTAAAATTTACCATCATTCCATAATCATAATTCACTCCTTTTTGTTTAGTACTATGATAAACTGTCCATTTATCATCCAATCCAAAAGTTGAAAAATCCAACAAATCATTTTGTAAACGAAAAGGAATAATCATATTGGTTTCGTTTTTGGTGTAAACACTTACATAATCGGTTCCTTTTTGTAGCGCTTCATTTATTAACGAAGTAACATCTTTATAATTTGCATTTATTTCATTTAAATAATGTAAATCATCAAAGGCTCGACGAATAGTAAATTTATCTTTATTCGATAAAAGTGCCTTCGAATTATCGTATAAATATTTTGATAAATTGATTTTACTTTCATTGATGTTCGAAGTATAATCTTCCAACGGAAAAATGGCATCTCTATTTTCAGCTAAAAGATGTAAAGGCAAAAGTGGACGAATCTGTTCTTGTCTGCTACTTAATATTTTGTAGGTTGAATAAATTTTTTTATAATGTTGCGGATTACCATCCGATTTCCAAGTTTCAATATCCCTTAAATCGCGTTCTTTAGCTTTCGCAAAAGATTCTTCTAACAAATAAACGTAATCTTGTTTTCCTTTTGCATTTTTATTGCCTTGCAATCCTTCAGCAGCTCTAGTTATTGCTGCGTCATAGTCACCAGAAGTGAGTAAGTTTCTTGTAGTTTTAACTCCACAAGATGTAAATAAAACGAATAATGTTAGTAGTAAAGTAATTTTTTTCATAATTTTTCAATTTTAGAATGATAATTTTGAATTCAAATATCAAGCCAAATATGTTTTAATTTATTTTTTAAAAACTGGCAATAATTTGCTCGAGCATTCTCCAAAGCCAATTCGTATTTTTTCGTTATTACAAAAACCTTTAATTACAACAGTATCATTGTCTTGAATAAATTTCCTTTCCGTTCCATCATTTAATTTTACTGGATTTTTTCCACCCCAACTTAGTTCTAACATCGAACCAAAACTATCTGGTGTTGGTCCCGAAATTGTGCCACTTCCCAACATATCGCCCGAGTTTACTTTACAACCATTACTTGTATGATGTGCCAATTGCTGTGCCATTGTCCAATACATATATTTAAAATTCGACTTTGAAACTACGGTTTCAATATTATTTTCGGTTACAATTGAAACTTCTAATTTAATATCATAGCTATGTTTTCCTTCTTGAAGTAAATAGGGAAGTGGCTTTGGGTCTTGCTTTATGCTTTCAACTTTAAAAGGTTCAAGTGCATCCATTGTAATTATCCAAGGTGAAATTGATGATGCAAAATTTTTCGCCAAAAAGGGACCTAATGGAACATATTCCCATTTTTGAATGTCACGAGCACTCCAATCGTTGAATAAAACCATCCCAAAAATATAATCTTCGGCTTCATCAACAGGAACAGCTTCTCCCATAATGTTTGCATCAGTTGTTATAAATGCCATTTCTAACTCAAAATCAACCAATTTTGAAGCGCCAAAAGTTGGTTTTTTTTCATCATTAGAAATAGTTTGACCGTTTGGTCGATGAACAGGAACTCCACTTGGAACAATTGTAGAACTTCGTCCGTGATATCCTACAGGCAAGTGCAACCAATTAGGTAACAACGCATTTTCAGGGTCTCGAAACATCATTCCTACATTTGTAGCGTGTTCTTTACTACTATAAAAATCTGTATAATCGCCAATTTGAACTGGCAATAACATCTCAACTTCTTCAATTTTAAATATAATTAACTCTTTGTGGTCTTCGTTATCTCTTAATTTTGGATTGTTAGTGTCAAATAATTCTGCCAAACGATTTCGTACCAATCTCCACGTTTTTCTTCCATCCGATATAAAATCGTTTAGAGTATCTTGCATAAACATATCATCGGTCAACTCAATACCTTCAAAATAATTTAGTTGTTGTAAAAATCCCATATCAATAGCAAAATCACCTATTCTAGTTCCAATAGTTATTACATCATCTTTTGTTAAAAAAACTCCAAAAGGAATATTTTGAATTGGAAAATCGCTGTTTTCGGAAACTTTAATCCACGATTTTCTATTTGGATCATTAGCAATATTTGGCATAATTTTATGATATTATTTTGTTGTTGAAAAACTTGTTATCAAATATATAATTTTGAATTTATTTTCCAAACGATTTTTGTAAATTTGCCTAGTTTTTAACGAAAAAAAAATAAAATGCTACACGACACTATAATTTTCGACCTAATCAATGAAGAACAAGACAGACAAATTCATGGAATTGAATTAATTGCTTCCGAAAATTTTGTGAGCGACCAAGTTATGGAAGCTGCAGGTTCTTGTTTAACCAATAAATACGCCGAGGGCTATCCCGGAAAACGATATTATGGTGGTTGTGAAGTAGTTGATGTTGTTGAACAAATAGCAATTGATAGAGCCAAAGAACTTTTTGGAGCAGAATATGCTAATGTGCAACCACACTCGGGTTCGCAAGCAAATACCGCTGTATTCGCAGCTTGTTTAAAACCGGGCGATAAAATTTTAGGTTTCGATTTATCACACGGAGGACATTTAACGCACGGTTCTCCAGTAAATTTTTCAGGAAAATTATACGCTCCAAATTTTTATGGTGTTGATAAAGAAA
>JAYUFJ010000492.1:0-3051 GCA_043738775.1 Flavobacterium sp.
ACAAGAATACAAAAGGTTTTAGGCAATGTTCCTTTGCAGTACACTTGTGAATTAAAATATGATGGAGCCTCAATAAGTTTAACTTACAAAAACGGAAAACTCACCAAAGCTGTTACTCGAGGTGATGGTTTTCAAGGTGATGATGTAACTAATAACATTAAAACTATAAAATCTGTACCTTTAAAACTAAAAGGCGATTTTCCTGAAAAATTTGATATTCGAGGTGAGATTATTTTACCTTTTGCTGGATTTGAAAAAATGAATCAAGATTTGATAGAAATTGGAGAAACACCTTATTCAAACCCAAGAAATACTGCATCGGGAAGTTTAAAATTACAGGATAGTGCCGAAGTTGCAAAACGACCCTTGGAATGTTTATTGTATTTTATTACAGGAAAGAATTTGCCTTTTAAATCCCAATTCGAAGGCTTGCAAAGTGCTAGAAATTGGGGATTTAAAGTTCCAAATGAATCAAAATTAGCCAATTCAATTGATGAAGTTTTTGATTTTTTAGATTTTTGGGATCTTGAACGTAATAAATTACCCTACGAAACTGATGGAGTTGTTGTTAAAGTTAATAGTTTGCATTACCAAGACGAATTGGGTTATACTTCAAAATGTCCGCGATGGGCAATGGCTTACAAATTTAAATCGGAACAAGTTACAACAGTTTTAAATTCAATTTCTTATCAAGTTGGTCGAACGGGTTCAATTACGCCAGTTGCCATTTTAGAGCCAGTTCAATTGGCTGGAACTATTGTAAAACGAGCATCTTTGCACAATGCCGATCAAATTGCAAAATTGGATATTAGAATTGGCGATGAAGTTTTTGTTGAAAAAGGTGGTGAAATTATTCCTAAAATTATTGGTGTTGCAAAAAGAGGAAACCAAGAGGAACCTACAAAATACATTTCAAATTGCCCCGAATGCAATTCGATTTTGGAAAGAGCTCTGGGTGAAGCCAATCATTATTGTATGAATTTTTATGGTTGTCCGCCGCAAATTATTGGCAGAATCCAACATTATATTTCTCGTAAAGCAATGGATATTGAAGGTTTGGGTGGAGAAACAGTTGGATTACTATTTCAAAATAATTTAGTGAAAAATTATGCCGATTTGTACGAATTAAAAGTAGAGCAATTGCTCCCTTTGGACAGAATGGCACAAAAATCGGCAGAGAATTTAGTTAAAGGCGTTGCCGAATCAAAGAAAATCCCTTTTGAAAACGTATTGTTTGCTTTAGGTATTCGATTTGTAGGCGAAACTGTTGCTAAAAAATTAGCCAAGCACTATAAAAAAATTGATGAACTTCAAAACGCAAAATTAGAAGAACTAATAATGGTTGACGAAATTGGAGAGCGAATTGCCAAAAGTGTAATTGATTTTTTTGCAAACAAATCCAATATTGAAATTATTGATCGTTTAAAATCATTTGGAATTCAATTTGAAGTTGTAGAAAAAGTAAATTTGAATGCTACTAACAAATTAAACGGTAAAACATTAGTAGTTTCGGGAGTATTTTCAAAATTCAATCGTGACGATTTAAAAATTGCTATCGAAGAAAATGGTGGAAAAGTAGGAAGTTCAATTTCGTCAAAAACAGATTTTGTAATTGCTGGCGAAAATATGGGACCTGCAAAGTTAGAAAAAGCTACGCAACTTGGAGTTTCTATAATATCTGAAGATGATTTTATTACAATGATATCTTAAAAAATTAAAATCAAAGTCGTTTTGTTTACACAACAATAGACCTACCTTGGCTAGCAATTTGCTTATCATTGGTAAAATAAAAATCTATTCGACCTAAATTTAAGCCGTAACATCCTACTTGATTTATAATTACCTCTTTACCGACTATGTTTTTTTCAATAACAGGTTTGTCTAAAAAAGTATGTGTGTGACCGCCAATTATCAAGTCAATATCTTTAGTTTTTTGAGCCAACATTATATCACAAACTGTTTTTGGATCATTTTTATATTGAAAACCAATGTGTGAAAGGCAAATAATTAAATCGCATTTTTCATTTTGTTTTAGTATTCTTGACATATCAGTAGCTACCTCAATGGGGTCGTTATAAATTGTTTCTTTATAATTTTTTTTATCCACAAGACCTTCCAAACCAACACCTAAACCAAAAACACCTATTTTAATTCCGTCTTTATAAATTATTTTATATGGCTTTACATAGGGTGCCATTATGGTGTTTTTAAAATCGTAGTTAGCAGATACAAACTCAAACTTGGCGTTTGGCATTTGAGAAACCATTCCTTCCAAACCATTGTCAAAATCGTGATTGCCAATAGTTGACAATTCATAACCCATCATTCCCATTAATTTGTATTCCAATTCGCCACCATAGTAATTAAAATAAGGAGTTCCTTGAAAAATATCGCCAGCATCTAGCAATAAAACATTTTTATTTTCTTTACGAATATCAGCTATTAATTGAGCTCGTTTTGCAACGCCACCTTGACCTGGATTACGAGGGTGATCTGCCGGAAATGGATCAATGTAACTATGAACATCATTAGTATGTAAAATAGTAATATGTTTAGTATCAGATGATTTAAAACTGCTTAATGATAATCCAGTTAAACCTAAAAATGATGAACTAGCAATTGTTTTTTGAATAAAATCTCTTCTTTTCATTTTAATTTTTGTGTTTTAAATTAAAAATTTCTATTTTTTGACTATTGGACTAATTGTTTGATTCGAACATCATTATTAATTTTTAATGTATCAACATCCTTAAAGTAATCAATTAACATATTTCTTAATTTATAATTCACGTCATATAAACCATTATTTATTTTAAAAAAAACCATATTATCGCCTCCATTTGCTAAATAATCACTGGTAATTACATAATATATTTTATTAATTTCAATTGGTTTGCCTTGAACTAAAATATTTTGAGGTAAATTATTTTTGTCAATGTCAAATGTCATTCCAGACAAAGGATGTGGTTTTTTTTCGGTAATTATATGATTGGCAATTGCATTTATTTGTTCACCCTTTAATGCCAATACAACTGCAGTATTCTCAAAAGG
>JAYUFJ010000493.1:0-3051 GCA_043738775.1 Flavobacterium sp.
GCAACGTTTAACTCGAAAATTTTATTGTTTTCAAATAAAACTTCTTTAATAAAAACACTCATTATAAGGTTTTTAGCTGCCTCAGATTCCCAAACAGCACCCATCTGTCCCCTACCCTTTGTTTGATTAATAGCTGTAACAGTAGTGTAATTTTCAAGTATTTGATTTCGCGACAAGTCTTTTAAAAAGTCATTTGTTGACGGAATGGCATCGAGTTTGATTAACTTCATTGAAATTAAATTGAAAAACAAAATTTAATGTTGTGTTAAGGTTCAAAAATAAGCACAAAATTTGGTACATTTGTACATTATATAAAAATTAGATGGTAAAAAAATTAAACAATACCGATGTTTTATTAACAAACATCATTAAAGGGATAGAAGAAGTTAAAGGAAATGATATTGAGATTTTAGATTTAAGGTCAATAGATACAGCAGTTTGCGATTATTTTATTATTTGTAATGGAACATCTAATACACAAGTAAATGCAATTGTAAACTCTATACAAAAGATAGTTTCAAAAGAATTAAAAGACAAACCTTGGCACGTTGAAGGCACCGATAACGCGGAATGGGTTTTAATGGATTATGTGAGTATAGTGGTGCACGTTTTTCAAAAGGAAATTCGAGAATACTACAATATTGAAGGGCTTTGGGGCGATGCTAAAATTACAAAAATCGCAAATCTTTAAATAAAAGTTTAAATAATAATGACAAACGATAAAAAACCAAACAATTCTAAATTTTCACCTTGGATTATTTACGGAATTATATTTTCAATTTTTATAGGACTAACTTATTTTAAAGGTTCTACTTTTTCAGACCCAACAAAAATATCGGCATCCAAATTTGATAGTTTATTAAATAGCGGCAAAATTGAAAAAGTAAATGTTTTTGATAAAACCGAAGGAGAAGCCTATTTAACTCAAAGTGCGTTAAATGAAAAGCAATTTGAAAAAAATTCAAAAGACCTGTCGGGAAAACTAAATAAAGGACCACATTTTACTTTTGATATTGGAAATGATGAAATTTTTCAAAATAAATTAGCAAAAGCAAATGCCGATGGCAAATTAAAAGAATACAATTTTGATAAAAAAATTGATTGGATAGAACAGTTAATTGGCTTTTTACCAATTATATTAATTGTAGTAATTTGGCTGTTTATAATGAAAAGAATGTCTGGAGGAGGTGCTGGTGGAGCAGGACAACTTTTCAATATTGGACGTTCAAAAGCAAAGTTATTTGATGAAAAAGACAATACAAAAAAAACTTTTAAAGATGTAGCAGGATTAGAAGGTGCAAAAGAAGAAGTACAAGAAATAGTTGAGTTTTTAAAAAACCCTGAGAAATATACTAATTTAGGAGCAAAAATTCCAAAGGGAGCATTATTAGTTGGTCCACCAGGAACGGGTAAAACATTATTGGCCAAAGCCGTTGCAGGCGAAGCAAATGTGCCGTTTTTTTCACTTTCGGGATCGGATTTTGTAGAAATGTTTGTAGGAGTTGGAGCATCTCGTGTACGCGATTTGTTTCGTCAAGCCAAAGATAAATCACCAGCAATTATTTTTATTGATGAAATTGATGCTGTTGGTAGAGCAAGAAGTAAAAACAGCATGTCTGGTGGTAATGATGAAAGAGAAAGTACTCTTAATCAATTACTTACCGAAATGGATGGTTTTGGAACCAATACCCACGTAATAGTGATTGCAGCAACCAACCGAGCCGATGTTTTGGATAAAGCGTTACTTCGTGCTGGTCGATTTGATCGTCAAATTTATGTTGACCTCCCAGACATCAAGGAGCGTAAAGAAATTTTCGAAGTTCATTTAGCACCACTTGTAAAAGTGAAAGGATTAGATACAGAATTTTTAGCAAAACAAACACCTGGTTTTTCGGGTGCTGATATAGCTAATGTATGTAACGAAGCCGCTTTAATTGCTGCTCGAAAAAACAAAACAGCAGTTGATAAACAAGATTTTTTAGATGCAGTTGATCGAATTGTTGGTGGTTTAGAAAAGAAAAATAAAATTGTAACTCCTTCTGAAAAAAGAGCGATTGCAATACACGAGGCAGGTCACGCAACAGTAAGTTGGATGTTGGAACATGCTGCGCCATTAATAAAAGTTACTATTGTTCCAAGAGGGCAAAGTTTAGGTGCTGCTTGGTACTTACCCGAAGAAAGATTAATTGTTCGACCAAATCAAATGCTTGATGAAATGTGCGCAACAATGGGCGGACGAGCTGCCGAAAAAGTTATTTTTAACGAAATTTCAACTGGTGCATTATCCGATTTAGAAAAAGTAACCAAACAAGCCAGAGCTATGGTAACGGTTTATGGATTAAATGAAAAGCTAGGGAATGTAACCTATTACGATTCATCTGGACAAAGTGAATACAATTTTAGCAAACCCTATTCGGAAGATACAGCAATAACAATTGACAAAGAAATAACTATTTTGATTGAAGGACAATACCAAAGAGCAATCAATTTGTTGACTGAAAATAAAGATAAATTAATACAACTTGCAGATATTTTAATAGAAAAAGAAGTTATTTTTAAAGATGATTTAGAATTAATTTTCGGAAAAAGACCATTTGACAAAGAAGTTATTGAGGCTGAAGTAGTTTAAATATTAAAATAAACGAAAATAAATTAAAATCTTAATTCAAAAAATTACTTTTGAGTTAAGATTTTTTTATCTTTGAGGGTTTTATATATATAATTACAAAATTATAATAAAAATGAGTTTTTTAAAAAAGATATTTGGCAGTACATCAGAAGCTGCAACCGAGGAAAATAAAACAGAAATTGATGATTCAATATTAAACTCGTTGCCTGCTGATGAATTATTTACCCATCATTTTAAAAAAAATGGAGGTAAATTTATTTATTGCGATGATTTATCAGATGTTCGTGAACAATTCGAAAATATTTTAGAGGAAAATGATTGGTTTGAATGCGAATCATTGTGTTTTGAACCAAAACTTTATAATTTATTAGACGAAAACAAGTTAACCTATACCAATGTAAAAGAACCCAGGTTTTTATTTG
>JAYUFJ010000494.1:0-3044 GCA_043738775.1 Flavobacterium sp.
CGAAAGCGCGACGCCTAACATTTAATCCGCCAGGTAAAATGCCTTCACTGTGACAACCAATATACATACACTCGAGCATTGTTCGCCAAATGCGCATCAATTCAAAATCTATTTCAACTTCCGAACGCATTGATTTTTCATTTTCATAAACAATTTCCGAAATTGATTTATTTTGTGAAATTGTAAATTGCAATAGTTCTGCCGCCTTTTCAATTGGAAAAGGGAAAGCACGTTTTAATTCAGTTTTTTTCTTGGCATTAATTCGTTCTTTTTTTATTACAAAGCCTCCACCTATGGAATAAAAAGTGGAATTATACTCTTTTTCATCATCTAAAAAAGCTGTAAAAGTTAAACCATTGGCATGAAAAGGAAGAAAATTTTTATTAAAAACAATGTCTTGTAAAAAGTAAAACGGAATTTTAACTTCGTCACCCAAGTTAATTTCGTTTAAATCTTCAATGGTTTTAATAATTCCAAAAATATCGGCAATTGGTATATATTCGGGGTCTTGACCACTTAACCCAAGCATTATGGCCAAATCTGTTGCATGACCTTTACCAGTTAAAGATAGTGATCCATACAAATCAACTTTGATACGATGTACTTTTTTTAAATTTTTATCCAAACGGAGTTCCGATAAAAAACGTTCGGCTGCCCGCCAAGGACCCAAAGTATGAGAACTAGATGGACCAACACCAATTTTTAACATATCAAAAACCGAAATACATTCTTCCATCAGCTATATCATTTAAGCGAAGCAAATATAAAATAAAGAAAATTAAGAATTGTTTATTTTTTGGAATGAAATTTAAATTATAAAATTTAGATTAATACTTTTTGTAGATTATTTTTATGATTTACGCATCTGTAAATTTTCATTGTTTTATAAAAACACCTACTTTTGGTAAAATAACAAAACGATTATAAAATTGCTAACAATTGGTTTATTTAAAATTATAGAACAATTTTAACAAATTATTAATATGAAACTTTTACGAATTTTACTTTTCCCTTTTGCAATTATTTACAGTGTAATTACTTTGGTACGAAATTTTATGTTTGATAAAGAAATTTTAAAATCGTACAAATTTAATTTACCAATAATTGCAGTTGGAAACTTGAGCGTTGGTGGTACTGGAAAATCGCCTCAAATTGAATATTTAATTCATTTATTGTCAAGCAAATATAAAGTTGCAACTTTAAGTCGAGGTTATAAGCGAAAATCGGAAGGTTTTGTTTTGGCAAATGAAAATTCGAATGTAGCAACTTTAGGTGATGAACCGTTTCAGTTTTATAAAAAATTTAAAAATATTCAAGTTGCTGTTGATGCGAATCGAAAAAACGGAATCGAAAACCTTTTAAAACAAGCTAATAAACCTGAAATAATTTTGCTAGACGATGCTTTTCAACACCGAAAAGTAAAAGCAGGGTTTTATATTTTATTGACTACTTTTTCAGAGTTATATTCAAACGATTACATTCTACCAACCGGAAATTTACGAGAAAGCAGTTACGGAGCAAAAAGGGCCAACTTAATTATAGTTACCAAATGTCCAAAAACAATATCTGATGCTGAACAATTGAAAGTTAAGAAAAAATTGAATTTAAAAAAGCACCAACAACTATTTTTTTCTTACATAGATTATGATGAAAAAGTATATTCAGAGAATAAAAATCTAGCTACATCAGAAATTAAAAATAAAACCAAATTGCTTTTGGCTGGAATTGCAAAACCAAAATCTTTTTTCGATTTTTTAAAAAATGAAACTGATACGATTTTAACTTTTCCTGACCATCATCATTTTTCAAAAAAAGATATTGTAGATATTAAAATTAATGCAAAAAACAATTTAATAATTACTACCGAAAAAGATTTTGTTCGTTTACAAGGACAACTTCCGGTAGAGCAATTGTTTTATTTACCTATAAAAGCTTCGTTTGTAAGTAACGGTAACAATTTTGATAAAAGTATTTTAAGTTTTGTAAAAAATTTCAATCTTTAATTTTCAAGATTAAATCAATAATTCGGCTAGAATATCCAATTTCATTATCGTACCAACCAACAACTTTTACCATTTTATCAATTACCGATGTTAATTGTGCGTCAAACAAGCAAGAATTTCGATTTCCTAAAATATCAACCGAAACAATTGGGTCTTCGGTATAGGCCAAAATTCCTTTTAAATTAGTTTGCGAAGCAGTTAAAAAAGCAGCATTAATCTCTTTAATTGTAACTTCTCGTTTTACATTAAAAGTGATGTCGGTTAATGAACCATCCGGAACTGGAACTCGAATACCGCAACCACCAATTTTACCTTCTAATTTGGGAAATATTTTTGTTAAAGCCTTTGCAGCACCAGTTGTAGTTGGAACAATACTTTGGCTTGCTCCTCTGGCTCGTCGAAGGTCCTTATGTGGTTGATCGTGTAAGCTTTGATCGGTTGTATAAGAGTGAATAGTGGTAATATAAGCTTGTTCAATACCACAAAGTTCGTCAATAACTTGCATCATTGGCGCTGCATTGTTAGTAGTGCAACTAGCATTTGAAATTATAGTTTCACTTCCATCTAAAATAAAATCGTTAACGCCTAAAACTACTGTTTTAATTTCATCAACTTCGGCTGGAGCCGATAATATTACTTTTTTGGAACCAACTATAATGTGTTCATTAATTTCTGTAAAAGTTCGATATTTTCCTGTAGATTCTATTACAATATCAACATTTAGAGATTTCCAATCTAAATTAGAGATGCTTTTTTCGTGAAAAAACAAATACTTTTTTCCATCAACTATAATTGAATTTTCATCAAACGAACATTCAAAAGGTAAAACACCGTGGATGCTATCGTATTTAATTAAATGCGACATTGTTCGGTTGTCTGCAATATCGTTGATGGCTACTACTTCAATTTCAGTATGATTTAAAAGTAATCGGAATAAATTTCGTCCAATTCGCCC
This sequence comes from Flavobacterium sp., assembly GCA_043738775.1. GTDB lineage: Bacteria > Bacteroidota > Bacteroidia > Flavobacteriales > Flavobacteriaceae > Flavobacterium. The sequence goes on from JAYUFJ010000494.1 coordinate 2,959, forward strand.
AAAACCGTTTATTGCAATTCTTGTTCTTTTCATTTTTTTGTATTTGTCGCTAATGAACAAAGTAGCAAAATTTTTTAAAATTAGTT
>JAYUFJ010000495.1:0-3043 GCA_043738775.1 Flavobacterium sp.
TAATGGTTATTAAAACAATAAAAACATTTTGAAATGTAAAAACCACAGGATATGGTAAAGAATCGGAAACCATAACTATACTGGTTTGTTTTTGAATTATAATTAAAATAATCCCTAAAACAACTCCAATTAATCCGCCAAATACACTTAACAAAGTTCCTTGAAGTAAAAATATTTTTCTCAAACTTGAAATTTCTGTTCCTAAATTGAATAATGTTTTAAGATTGCTTTTTTTATCTAAAATCATCATAATTAGTGCGCCAATCAAATTAAATAATGCAATTATAATTACTAATGTAAAAATTAAATAAACCGCAATATTTTCGGTATTCAACATTTTATAAAGTGTTTCATTAAGTTGCGCTCTTGTTTTTACTTCTACTTTATTGTTTAAAATCGACTTTATCTTCGAAATAATTTCGGGCTCATTTGCATTGGGTTTAATTTTAATTTCTAAGCCAGATATTTGATTTGACTTATATTGAAGCAATTCTTGAGCAACACTTAAATCTGTAAAAACATATTTCGAGTCCAGTTCGTCGCTAATATTGTATATACCAACAGGAAATAAAACCGTTTTGTTAAACGCATCTTCTTCACTTTCAATAGTTCCTTTTCCTGGTTTTGGAACAAATACTTCAAAAACATTATTAAAATCTAATAATCCTACAGATAGTTTATTTGATATTCCGTTACCAATAACTACTTGATAAGTATTATTTTTGAGCCAATTACCAGAAAATATTTTTTTCGAAACCGAAGTTACATTAATAAAATTGTCATCAACACCCTTAACATAGGTCACCATTTGCTTTCCATCGAAACTAAAAAGCACTCGTTCTTCAATTATTTTACTGTAACAAATAACTCCTTCAAGATTTTTAATTTGAGATAATTGTATGGGTGAAATTAAAAACGATTTGCCGGATACTGCATTTAATTTTAAATCAGGATCCAATTCATTGGTAAACTGCAAACTAAAATCGCGCAAACCACTAAAAACCGAAAGTACAACAAACAAAGCCATTGCACCAACAATTATTCCTGCCGAGGCAATTTTATTGATAATATTAATAGCATTATTTTTGCTTTTGCTAAACAAATAGCGTTTGGCTATGTAAAGTGGGAGGTTCAAAAAAACGAATTTAAAATTTTATATTAGTGATTTCTAGTTTTAAATCTCGGAGATTTTTAAAAATTAATTTAATTTTTTAAGCAAAATTTGAAAATATTGATTGCTTTCTAAAAACTGTAAACTATTAACTCTTTTTCCTTTTAACCAGCAATTCTCTATTTTCAATTGGATTTTCTTTCATTTTTAAAGCATTGTCGATTGTTTCAATATAATCCAAACTATCGTCAATATAAAAAGATAAATTGGGTACTTTGCGTAGTTGTAATTTTACTCGTTGTGCCAAGTCGTGTTTTATTAACTGCGAATTGGTTTTAATTGCTTCTAATGTTGTGGCTGCTTTTTCGGGTGGAAAAATACTTAAATATACCCGTGCAACACCTAAATCGGTAGTTACAATTACTTTTGATACTGATATTACTAGATTCGATATACCGTTTTTACGAATTTCACCTTGCAAAATATCTACTAAATCATTTTGCAAAACGCCACCTATTTTTTTTTGTCTATTGGTTTCCATAATGCAAAAATACACTTTTTTATTATGCTTTATTTTTTACAACCCCGATTTTATTGTTTACGTCTGATAATATAATTGAATCTGTTTTTAAAACCCTTTTTAACTTTGTACCTTTACATTTTAAAGATGTAACTTAAAATGATAGAAGATAAAAATCAACAACGTACTTCACTTTCACAATTGGGAGAGTTTGGATTAATTGAACATTTAACAAAAAAGTTTGATGTAAAACAACCGTCAACACTTAAAAGTATTGGTGATGATGCTGCAGTTTTGGATTTTAAAGATAAAAAAGTAGTAGTTTCAACCGATTTATTAATTGAAGGCATTCATTTTGATTTGGGTTATGTTCCATTAAAACATTTGGGTTACAAAGCGGTTGTTGCGAATTTATCTGACATTTGTGCAATGAATGCTAAACCTACTCAAATTACAGTTTCCGTAGCGGTTTCAAATCGCTTTCCGTTGGAGGCATTAGAAGAGTTGTTTGATGGAATTGCAAACGCATCCCAAACCTATAAAGTAGATGTAATTGGTGGTGATACAACTTCATCACAAAAAGGGTTAATCATTTCAATAACCGCAATTGGTGAAGCTGATGAAGACCAATTGGTTTACCGAAACGGTGCCAAAGAAACTGATTTATTAGTGGTTTCAGGCGATATTGGGTCTGCATATATGGGTTTGCAAGTATTGGAACGTGAAAAACAAGTGTATCAAGTTAACCCAAATTCGCAACCCGATTTGGACGCTTACACCTACTTAATTGAGCGCCAATTAAAACCAGAGGCTAGAACTGATGTTCGAACTTTACTTCACTCTTTAGATATAAAACCAACTTCAATGATTGATATTTCCGACGGATTATCATCGGAAATTATTCATATATGCAAACAATCAAAAGTGGGTTGTAATTTATATGAGGACAAAATTCCTGTTGATCCACAATTTATATCGGTTTGCGAAGAATTTAATATTGACAGTACTACAGTTGCAATTAATGGTGGTGAAGATTATGAATTGTTGTTCACTATTGCAATGTCCGATTTTGAAAAAATAAAAGGCAATCCAAATTTTACCATTATTGGGCACATAACTCAAGAAAGTGAAGGAACTCATTTAATTACTCGCGCCAATACAAAAATTGCTTTAAAAGCTCGTGGTTGGGATTCTTTAATAGATTAATTATAAATCTTTTTCTTATTACTATGATAGAAATTGAACGAAAATATTTAGTTACATCAAATGACTTTTTAAATGAATATTATATAAAAAATGATATTTTTCAAGGTTATATATTGGATATGCAAATAAAAAGTGGAGTTTAAGTTAAGCGACATTTTTGTAATTATTTGATTGATTATTAAATTCCTTTATCGTCATATATTTTA
>JAYUFJ010000496.1:0-3042 GCA_043738775.1 Flavobacterium sp.
CGGTTTAAAAAACTTAAAAGTAAAATTATAAAAACGTTTGTATAAGTCAAATTTTGCTTTGAAAGTTGTATTAATTTTGACCAATTTAATTTATCGTTATTCGCCAATTGACCGTATATAAAATAAAAAGCAATGGCAACAATCAAAAGTTTGATTGAAAAAACTAAGAATTGCTTAACTTTGTTCGAAATTATAATCATTGTTACAAAGAAACAAACTTTTAAACTTTTAACCCTTTAAAATCTAAACTTTTATATTGGCGAACGAACGAATCATTTTAGGCATTGATCCTGGAACCACAATTATGGGTTTTGGAGTAATACGAGTTGTGAATAAAAAAATGGAGTTCGTTCAATTAAACGAATTAATTTTAAGTAAATACGATGATCATTATACCAAACTTAAAGTAATTTTTGAAAGGACTATAGCGTTAATTGAAACCCATCACCCAGACGAAATTGCTATTGAAGCCCCTTTTTTTGGAAAAAATGTACAATCTATGTTAAAACTAGGTCGAGCACAAGGCGTTGCAATGGCAGCAGGTTTATCACGCCAAATTCCGATTACAGAGTACGAACCAAAAAAAATAAAAATGGCAGTAACGGGTAACGGAAACGCCAGTAAAGAACAAGTCGCTAAAATGTTGCAACAACTTTTAGGATTAAAAGAATTGCCTAAAAACTTGGATTCAACCGATGGTTTAGCGGCAGCAGTATGCCATTTTTTTAACTCCGGAAAATTGCTTCACGAAAAAAGTTATTCAGGTTGGGATGCTTTTGTCAAGGAAAATGAGAAACGAATAAATAAATAGTTTCCGATACTTGTAATGGGATTTAAAAATAGGAAACAGAAATAAAAAATTTACTAAATGAGTGGTATCTATATTCACATCCCTTTTTGTAAGCAAGCCTGTAACTATTGCGACTTTCACTTTTCGACTTCTATGAAAAAAAAAGACGATATGGTTTTTGCTTTGGCTAAAGAAATCAAACTGCGGAAAAATGAGTTTGAAAACGAAATTATTGAAACCATTTATTTTGGCGGAGGAACGCCAAGTATATTGAAAATTGATGACATTAAATTTTTGATTAATGAAGTTTTTAATAACTTTAAAGTTGCAGAAAATACTGAAATTACCATTGAGGCCAATCCAGATGATTTGTCTGAAAATTTTATAATTGAATTGTCTAAAACACTGGTTAACCGCATTTCAATTGGCATTCAATCGTTTTTTGAAGATGATTTGAAGATGATGAATCGAGCACACAACTCGGTTGAAGCAAAAAAATGTTTGGAAATAGCAACTCACTATTTCGAAAATATTTCTGTCGATTTAATTTATGGAATTCCAAATATGAGTAATCAAAAATGGATTGAAAACATTGATACAGTTTTGCGTTTTGGAATTAAACATATATCAAGTTACGCCTTAACAGTTGAACCAAAAACGGCTTTAAAAAAATTAATTGAAACCGGAAAAATTTCTCAACCCAAAGATGAACTTGCAGCAGAACATTTTGACATTTTGGTAAAAAAACTCGAGGAAAACAATTTTATTCATTACGAATTATCCAATTTTGGAATAAAAAATTATTTTTCTAAAAACAATTCGTCTTATTGGCTTGGTAAAAAATACATAGGAATTGGACCTTCAGCACATTCGTTTAACGGAAATTGTCGCAGTTGGAATGTTTCAAACAATAATTTGTACATAAAATCAATTTTACAAAATCAATTGCCAAATGAAATAGAAATTTTATCAAAAACTGATAAATACAATGAGTATATAATGACCGGTTTACGAACAATTTGGGGTGTTTCATTACATAATATAGCAACCAAATTTGGAGAAACTTATTTAAAACATTTGCAAAAGCAAACAAAAAGATATATTGATGATGAATTGCTTTTTGTTGAAAACAATGTTTTGAAAACTACCAAAAAAGGAAAATTTTTAAGTGATGGTATAACGTCTGATTTATTTATGCTAAATTTGAATTAAAACACCATTCATTGAAAACTACTATAAACCACCAAAACTTCACTTTTCAAGTTGACTTATCAAAACCAATCGATATTTCAATTTCGTTGTCAAATACTATTGAAAACCCAATTGCTTGGTATTTGAACAAACCAGAAATTGAACCTGTAAAAGTTAAAAATTGGGTTGGAAAAGTTTCAAAAGGTGGTTCAACAAATTTCAATAACATTTTTTTTAATCCACACGGACACGGAACACATACGGAATGTTTGGGTCATATTACAAATGATTTTTATAGTATAAATCAAACTTTAAAACAATTTTTCTTTTTGGCAGAATTAATTTCAATACCACCAGAAAATAAAAATGGCGACTTAGTAATTACAAAAAATCAAATAGAAAAAGCATTAAACGGACTAAAACCCGAAGCCCTAATAATTAGAACATTACCAAATTTTGAAATTAAAAAAAGTAAAAAATACTCCAATACCAATCCGCCATTTTTGTTAGAAGAAGCAGCTATTTACATCCGAGAAATTGGAATTCAACATTTATTAATTGATTTGCCTAGTGTTGATAAAGAAAAAGATGACGGACAATTGTTGGCTCACAAGGCTTTTTGGAATGTGAAAGATGTAAAAAAAATAAACGATGATGCTCGTTTTGATGCTACAATTACCGAATTAATTTATGTATTAAATCAAGTTGATGATGGAAGTTATTTATTAAACCTACAAATTTCTTCGTTTGAAAACGATGCAAGCCCCAGTAAACCTGTTTTATATAAATTGATTTAAATGTAAAATTAATTTTGTATTTTTACCTTTTACCAATAATTATGAAATCAAAAGCCACTTTAAAACAAATTGCAAAAGAATTAAACGTTTCTGTATCAACGGTTTCTAAAGCATTAAATAATAGCCCAGAAATTAGTACACCCACCAAACTAAGAGTTCAAGAATACGCAAAATTAAAAAATTACAAACCCAATGTTATAGGGTTAAATTTAAAAAACCAATCAACTAAAACAATTGGTGTAATTTTACCAAACATTTTAAATT
>JAYUFJ010000497.1:0-3040 GCA_043738775.1 Flavobacterium sp.
AATTAAAATTGTAACTGCTATTTTGTTTATTCAAATTAATTAAACCATCAAAAGTTAAAAATAAATTGGGATCGTTAATACTTAATTTGCCTTTAAAAATTGGCGTTTTAAAAATTCCATCGGCAATAATATTTTGATAAGTATAATTGTTGTAATATATACTTTTTATGTCACCAGTAAATTTAGTGTCTAAATATTTTAAAGAAAATCCTTTACCTTCAACATCCAAATTTAAAGTTACTTTGCCTACATCTTTTCGATTTAAAAAAGAACCTACATCAAAACTATTTAAATCTATGTTACCATTGTATGAGGCATTATCTATGTTGTTTAAATTAGTAATTAATAACTTCGATTTTATATTTCCTAAAATAGTTTTCAATTTAAAATCGGCATTTATCATTTTTGCACTAACTTCGGCATTACCATTTAAACTAAAATTTCCTAGTTTTTTTAAAGATGTTGGTAATTTTTTATCCAAAACACTTGGTAATAAAGTAATTAAATTATCATAACTTGATGCAACTTTATTAAATGAACCTTTCATATAAAATTCACTAGAAGTTGATTTTTGAAATAAATTTTTTAAAAAAATGGTTCCAATAATTTCAGTTTTATTATTGTCTATTAAATGTAATTTTTTTAAAGTTAAGTTATTTAAAGTTCCATCAATTTTAGATTTTAAATTCAATGTTTGATTTTTTCCTAATACATTGTTAAAATAGCGAATGTCGTTAGTTGAAATTAAAGATTCATCAAATTTAGCATCAAAAAGAACGTTATTTTTAAAGTCAGAAAATCTTTTTTCATTTAAAATTAAATTAATATATCCTTTTATGCTCGAATTTTCTGTTTTCAAATTTAAATTTTCCAATTTTAAACTTTTATTTGTCAAACTAAAATTTGATTTTAAATTCTCAACAACTAAACCATGATAGTCTTTTAGTGATAATTCGTTGATTTTGGCATAAATATTGGGTCCTTCTATTTTAAAGTTTTGAGCTAAAATATTGATTTTTGAGTATTCAACTTCTTTAGGTTCGTATAAATTAAAATCATATTTACTAAAATAAGAATTTGTAACTGTGAGTTTTGTCGAAGTTAAAATAAATGGCTCTTTCGATTTTTTTCCAGTTTCAAATGCCATAATAAATTTATCCAAATTGGTAATTTTATCGCCTTTGTAAGTTTTAATTTTGAGTCGTAATTCATTGGCACGCAAACCACCAAAAAAAAGTTTTTTATTGACACTATTTTTTACATCTAAAATATTAGTAAAAATTGTTTTTGCTGAAATTAAGGTATCATTTTTTTGATCTTTAATTAAAATTTTTTTTAATTTAACTGCTCCAAAAATCGTAATTTCTATTTGATCAACATAAATTTTAGTGCCATACTTTTTATTCAATGATTCTGTAACGTAATTCCCAATTTTTGTTTGAACAATAGGTACAGTTAAAGCAATGCCTAGCAATAGCAAAAGTAGGAATAGTACAAGAAATGTACGAAATACTATTTTTTTAAATTTTTTGATACCCTATTTTTTTTATTTTTGTCAAATATAATTCAAAAATTGTGCCTAATGAAACCAAATAACGTTTTTATTCTTGCAATTGAAAGTTCTTGCGACGATACCGCAGCGGCAATTTTACATAACGATAAAGTATTGAGTAATGTTGTAGCTAATCAAAAAATTCATGAACTTTATGGTGGTGTAGTACCCGAACTTGCATCACGAGCACATCAGCAAAATATTGTTCCTGTTGTTGAAATGGCTTTGCAAAAAGCAGGAATAAATAAAAATCAACTCTCGGCAATTGCTTTTACCCAAGGTCCCGGGTTAATGGGTTCACTTTTAGTTGGCACCTCTTTTGCAAAGTCAATGGCAATGGCATTACAAATTCCTCTTTTGGCAGTAAATCACTTGCACGCTCATATTTTGGCTCATTTTATTGATGAACAAGGATATGACAAACCCACTTTTCCATTTTTAGCATTAACCATTTCGGGCGGACATACACAAATTGTAAAAGTAAAAAGCTTTTTTGAAATGGAAATTATTGGCGAAACTACCGATGATGCTGTTGGCGAAGCTTTTGACAAATCGGCAAAAATTATGGGACTTCCTTACCCTGGAGGTCCTTTGATAGATAAATTTGCAAAAGATGGAAATCCAAAAGCATTTCAATTTACTAAACCAAAAGTTCCAGGATTGAATTTTAGCTTTTCAGGATTAAAAACACAAATTCTATATTTTATTCAAAAAAATGTAGTTATTAATTCTAATTTTATTGAAGAAAATAAAGCCGATATTTGTGCATCTATTCAAAACATAATTATCGAAATTTTAATGGAAAAATTAAAAATAGCTGTTGCCGAAACTGGAATTACTCAAATAGCAATTGGTGGTGGCGTATCTGCAAATTCAGGTATTCGTAAAACTTTAAAAGATTCGGAAGAAAAATTGGGCTGGAAAACATTTATCCCAAAATTTGAATATACTACCGATAATGCCGCAATGATTGGGATTGTAGGATATCAAAAATTTATTAACAATCATTTTACCGATGCTAATGTGATTTCAAAAGCACGAATAGAATTTTAACTATGCAATTATTTTATAATAAATTAATATCCGAAAACGATACCAACTTTACTTTTGACAAAGAAGAAAGTAAACACATAATTAAGGTTTTAAGAAAAAAAGAAAATGACACTTTGAACGTTACTAATGGTTTTGGTTTTTTATTTGAAACTAAAATTAAGTTAGCTTCGGATACAAAATGCTGTGTTGAAATTATTTCATTTAAAAAACAGGAACTTTCGAAATATAAATTGCATTTAGCTGTTGCACCAACAAAAATGAATGAACGTTACGAATGGTTTTTAGAAAAAGCTACCGAAATTGGTATTCAAGAAATTACACCCATAATATGTGATCATTCCGAACGAAAAATTATAAAAACCAATCGTTTTGAAAAAATAATAGAATCGGCAATGAAACAGTCGCTTCATTTTTATATTCCAAAACTAAACGAAC
>JAYUFJ010000498.1:0-3040 GCA_043738775.1 Flavobacterium sp.
CCAAGTATAAAAAAATATTGTCGAATAAGTCAATACAGTCCTTTATCATCCAATCAAGTGCCTTCGGGAAAAGGTAGTGTTAGAGGAATAATGACTAAATACAACACTGATTTTCAGTTAATTGTACGTCAATTAGATGATTTTAAATTAACTGCATCACGTACTTATAATTTTAATGCAACATTAAACGAAAACTTCAATAGTTATGCTGTCAGTCAAGTATCGTTTCCAAATTATTTAAATTTTGCTACAGCTGGTACAAAAAAGTGGTTAATTAAAACAGGTTTTTTAGAAATGTCGGCTTTTGGTGGTGCTACCGAAGATAATAAAACCTATTTCGTAGTCCCTGTTGATATGACGGCTGCAAATAATTTTAAATTTGATTTAAAAGTAGGTTTTTACACTGGTGCATTGGGTTTAAAAGTTTATCGTAGTGCAGACTATATTCCAGGAAACAAAATCAATACAGCAACTTTGTATGAAATTACTAGCAACTTTAATAATGTATTTCCTGTAGCAACAACAACAACATTTTCATCTTACACTTATGCAATTCCTACAAGTGTTATTGGAAACGGATATTTTATTTTTGAATATACCGGAAACAACAAAGCTTCTGGTCCTCCAGTAACTACTACTATTGATATTGATAATATTGTGGTTAATTAAAAAAAAAGACTAAAGCCGACTTTAAATTATAAGTCGGCTTTTTTTATTTGGTTAAGAGATGAACATTATTTTAAAATAAAATCATAATATTCAATTATTAATGACTTTTATCTTCTAAAAGCTGTTTTTTATTTAGCACAAACTCATTGTAAAGTTTAGCAAAAGCATCGGCCAATAAATTACCTTGTAAAACGTAACCTTCTTTGGAGTAATGCACCAAGTCTGGTCGAAGTAAACCCATTTTTTTCCAAGTCAAAGCTCCATTTAAACCTTTACTAATATTGAAAAAATCCCAAAAAGTAATTCCGTTTTCTATTGAATAGTTTTTTATTGTTTCGGACATCATTTTTAAAATAGTATTTGGCTTTTTTTGCTTAAAATAAGATAAAGGAGGCGTTACCAAAACGATTGCTGCGTTTGGAGAAAGCTTATTTAATTTTTCAATAGAAGTTTTTATTTGCAATAAAAATTGTTCCGAAGTTAAATTTTGATCTTGTGCTTCATTGGTTCCTAATGAAATAATATAACAATCTGCATTTAATTTTGGCAATTGTTTCCAAAAAAGTTTGGTTTTGTTAAAATCGGAAAACTTTGCACCATTTGCACCAATTGAGTGATAAATTATTCCCGAAGTATCTTTTTTTGAAACAGAAGATCCAAAAAAACTTAAAGCTAATGAGTCTTTTTTTGCAAAAGAAAGTTTAAAATTGGAAATTGGCACTTCTAAATCAAATGAATTAAATTCGGATATTGAATCAATTTCTACCACTTTTTTGCCTTCATTAAACTCAATATTTATTTCTTTTAATCCTTTTCCGTGAAAAAAATCAATTTTATCAAACGTTTCCTTTTTTCCATTAATGGTTCGCATTTCAAAATTAATTGTTGCATTTAAATCATAAGTTTGTAAGCCAAAACCAGCAATTCCGCAGGTAATTGTTGTATCAATTTTGGTCAATCGACTACTTGTCCATTTGTTTTTTGATGAAGAAATTATATCCGATGGCGCATTCGAATTAGCTACTTGAAAAGGAAAAATTAAGCCACGACCTGCATTTCCAAAAAAAATTTGAAATTCATTTCGAATTTCACAAGTCATCATATCGGCTTGAATGTGCGAATCGCCAATATGAACAATAATAGCTTTTTCAAGTGAGTTTCCGGATTTAATTTTATATAGTTTTTCTAAAAAAGGGAGTAACGAATTACTGTTTTCTAGCTTGTTTAAAGTAGAATCGATAGCAATATTTTTATTAAAATTGTGTGCTTGAAGTTTCCACGACAAGTCATTTTGTGCTTTTGTTTGCATCGAAATAAATAAAAAAAGTAATAATATAAAACGAAAAATCATTTTGAAAATAATATAAAAAATAACTTCAAAAGTAATTAATTAAATACAGTAAAGAATTAAAAAGCTAAATTCAAATTATAGTTTAACTTAATTTTAAGTTTATAAAATTTACAAAAAAAACCAACTTTTTAGCTTTGGGGTAAGTTTACATCAAAAAAACATTTGAATTAAAACTATAATTATTAAAAAAGTTTGTTGGAATCATTTTCATAAAAAACATCTGTTGAAAGTGTTTTTAAACTTGAAGCATATACTGCTAGAGCATCGCATCGTTCATTTTGAGAATGATTATTATGACCTTTAATCCACTTAAATTCAACCTTATGTTTTCGATAAATTTTTAAAAAACGCTCCCATAAATCTGGATTTTTTTTTCCAGTAAATCCTTTTTTTTCCCATCCAAAAACCCATCCTTTTACAACCGAGTCAATAACGTATTTAGAATCTGAAAAAACCAAAACCGACATTTGTTCGTTCTTTAATTTTTCTAAACCAACAATTACCGCTAAAAGTTCCATTCTGTTATTGGTTGTGTGCTTAAAACCTTCATAAAACTCTTTTTTATGTGGTGTTCCAACTAATTCCATAACTATGCCATAACCGCCATTTCCGGGATTTCCTTTGGCAGCACCATCTGTATAAATGTGAACTTGATGAGACATTTAAAATTAAAAGTTAGAAGTTAGAAGTTAGAAGTTAGAAGTTTTTCGATTATCACCGAAAAATAATTGTGTTCCAAAATTAGAACTTTATCTGCTATTTCTTGAGCAGTTTCACAATTTTCAACAGAGACTTTTTTTTGAAAAATATACTCTCCCTCGTCATAATTTTCGTTAACATAATGAATAGTAATTCCCGATTCGAAATCTTTATTATCCAAAACAGCTTGATGTACATGGATTCCATACATACCTTTTCCACCGTATTTAGGTAATAAAGCTGGATGAATATTGATTAATTTATTTTTAAAATTATTTACAATTGAAGCGGGGAATTTTAATAAAAAACCTGCTAAAACTA
>JAYUFJ010000499.1:0-3036 GCA_043738775.1 Flavobacterium sp.
AAATAATTTTATCATCATTACAGCCTGGTACTTATGCTACCGATGAAAAAAATATTCTTTTTTTTTCCTGAACAATTTCTAAGCTTTATGATGGTAGCGAAGGTGAAGTTATTATAACAGAAAATAAAAACGGAAAACTTTCGGGTAGTTTTAAAGCAAAGCTTACACCCAGATTAGGTACTACCGATAAAAGCGTTAAATCAATTTCGGGTAATTTTGTAAACCTCGATATTCGACGAAATTAACTAAAAATATGAAAAAGCATTTCTTTGAGTAAATCGTTTTGAGATAATGCGTTGGCTCCAACTCCTTTACTTTTTACATCAATATCTCGTAATGTTGCTACAATTGAACTAACTTTTTTCATTGGATAATTTCGTAAAGCCACATCGTAATCTTTTAAAAAATAAGGATTTACCTTTAAAACCGATGCTACTTTAGCCGGATTTTTGTCGTTTAAACCGTGATATTGTAGTAGTTGTGAAAAAAAAGTAAAAACCAAACTTACAGTTACCACAATCGGGTTATCTTTAGTATTTTGTGAAAAATAATTGGCAATTTGATATGATTTAATTTGGTTTTTTTCGCCAATTGCTTTTCTAAATTCAAATACATTAAAATCTTTACTAAAACCGATGTTTTCTTCGATATGGTTTGCAGTTATCAAACTTTGTTTGGGTAAAATAATTTCTAGTTTAGCTATTTCATTGGCTATTTTACTTAAATCGTTGCCTAAAAATTCAATTAACATTGCCGATGCTTTAGGTTCAATAGTTAGTTTTTTTCCCTTTAAAACTCTAGTTAACCAAATTCCAACTTGATTGTCATACATTTTTTTACTTTCAAACACCAATCCGTTTTTTGACAAAGTTTTAATTAACTTTTTTCTTTTATCTAAAACTTTGTACTTGTAAGCCAAAACCAAAACTGTAGTCGGTTGCGGATTTTCGGCATACGAATCTAATTTGTCGATTGTTTTTACCAAATCTTGTGCTTCTTTTACTATAACTACTTGCCGTTCAGCCATCATTGGGTACCGTTTTGCTGTCGAAATAATATCTTCAATTGTAGTATCGCGACCATATAAAACCGATTGATTAAAACCTTGTTCGTCTTCGGTTAAAATATTTTTTTCAATAAACTCAACCAATTTATCAATATAATAGGGTTCTTCGCCCATTAAAAAATAAATAGGTTTAATGTTTCCTAATTTAATGTCGTTGATTATTTTTACAACTTCGTCCATCAATAATTTGGTATTTTAGATTTACAATTTAAATAAATTAGATTTCAAGTTGAAAGATAAATTAGTATTTTCGCACTATGCAACAATTAAATTTTCCTAACTATTATTTTCGCTTCAAAAATAGTGAAAATAAAGTAGCTATTTTTGATGAAATCCGAAAAAAATTTATCATTTTAACTCCAGAAGAATGGGTTCGTCAACACGTAATTCATTATTTAATGGAAGATAAAAAATATCCCAAATCGTATATTAATGTTGAAAAAGTATTGAAAATAAACGATTTAAATAAACGTTATGATGTAGTGGTTTATAATTCAAAAGGAAATTTTGATTTATTAATAGAATGTAAAGCTCCCGAAATTAAAATTAAGCAAAATACATTTGACCAAATTGCCCGTTACAACTTAACTTTGAGAGCTAAATACTTGATGGTAACCAATGGTTTAAATCACTATTTTTGTGAAATGGATTTTGAAAACGAAAAATATGTTTTTTTAGAAACGTTACCAGAATTTAAAATTAATTTATCTTGAAAAAAATAGCGGTTGTAATTTTAAATTGGAATGGAGCAAAATTACTCGAACAGTTTTTGCCGTCAATAATTGATTTTTCTAATGAAGCAACTATTTATGTTGCTGATAATGCCTCGACCGACAATTCGATTGAAGTTGTTAAAAATAAATTTCCAAGTATTAAAATAATTCAAAATAGTGAAAATTTTGGTTTTGCAAAAGGATATAATGAAGCATTAAAAAATATTGATGAAGAATTTTATGCTTTAGTAAATTCTGACATTGAAGTTACCAAAAATTGGCTCCCTCCTATTCTATCGTTATTTGAAACCCAAAAAGAAGTTTCGATAATTCAACCTAAAATATTGGATTTTAAAAATAAAGATTGTTTTGAGTATGCTGGCGCTGCTGGCGGATTTATTGATAAATACGGTTATCCATATAGTAGAGGACGCATTTTTAATTCTATTGAAAAAGATTTAGGGCAATATAATGACGAAACCAAAATTTTTTGGGCTAGTGGCGCTTGTTTTTTTATTCGTAAAAATGTTTTTAAAGCTTTAAACGGTTTTGATGCCGATTTTTTTGCCCATCAAGAAGAAATTGATTTGTGCTGGAGGGCATTTAACTTAGGTTATGTAGTGAAATACACTTCAAAATCAACTGTTTATCACGTTGGAGGAGCAACTTTAAATGAAGGAAATCCAAAAAAAACTTTTTTAAATTTTAGAAACTCACTGGTAATGTTAACCAAAAACTTGCCTGAAAATAAATTATTTTCTGTAATTTTAACTAGAATGCTTTTAGATGGTTTGGCAGGTTTACAATTTATAATAAAAGGAAAATTTAAACATTTTACAGCAATTTTAAAGGCTCATTTTTCATTTTACACATTACTTTTTAAAACTTTAAAAAAACGAAAACAAGTAAATTTACCAAATTATTTTAAAACTAAAAGTATTGTTTACAGTTATTTTATTATGAATAACAAAAAATTTTAAACATTTTTTTAAAGGATTAATTATTATTTACTACTTTTATTATTCAATTAATTAAATTACTAAATTATGAAAAAGATTCTGTGCCTACTTATTTTACTTTTAACAACACATTTATATTCGCAAAAAACAGTTACTGTTGAAGATGTGGTTTTGCCAGTTACTTTTAAATTAAAATTGGACGATTTAAAAACTAAATTGATTTTAAATGGGTTTGGTGTTCGAACAAAATTTTTTATAAGTTTATATGTCGAAGGACTTTATTTAAAAGAAATTTCGA
>JAYUFJ010000500.1:0-3019 GCA_043738775.1 Flavobacterium sp.
CCAAATTTGTAAAAGGTGATCTTCAATATTTTATTGGAGTAACTTCATTCGACGATTTTATTTACGAATATCAATATGAAGGACGTGAAGTTGTTGAACAAACTTTGAATTTAAACCAAGTTCAAAAACAAAAATTGTTTGATGTTTTAAATGCATCATTATATTCGAACGAGCGGCACTATACTTATAAATTTATTGATAGAAATTGTACAACAATGGTTGTTGAAAAAATCAACACTATTTTGGGTAAGCCACTAATTAAAAAAATTGATAATAAAACAATTTCATACCGCACAGTTTTGTACCCAAAATTTGAAAATTATTTTTGGTACAAATTGGGAATTAACATTATTTTTGGTGCAAAAGTAGATTCAAATGCCGAAAAATTATTTTTACCAACCGAATTTTTACACAGTTTAGATAAAGCAAAAGTTAACAAAAAACCATTGGTTATAAAAAAAGAAATTCTAATAAAAAGTACACAACCCAAAATTGAATTTCGTTTTTTTGATAGTATTTATTTTATTGCTTTATTACTTTTAATTTTAGTTATATCAAATAAAAAATGGTTAACCAAATCATATTTATTTTTAGCAGGTTTAATGGGTTTGTTTCTTTTTTTAGTAGGTTTTTACTCACTTCACGAAGAGCTTTTATGGAATTATAATGCATTGGTTTTTAACCCGTTACTTTTAATATTGCCTTTTTTACGAAATATAAAACTATTTAAGACTATACTAATATTATGTATTTCAATGTTATTTTTATATTTTTTATGGATGTTAAATAAACCGCATTTACTTTTAATGAGTCCATTTATAGTATCTCATTTTATACTTTTTTGGCAACTAAATAATAAGAAACTTCAAATTAATAATAGCCCAATTAATTAACTTTACTTCAATTTTATTGGAGCAAGGTGAGCACCACTTGAATGTAATTGAAATAAATTTAATTTGTTTATTATAACTAGTTCAAAAAACTATAACAAAATGACGAAACGTAAAAAAAAAATTAGCCTAATGTTTTGCATTAAAAAATAAAAATTATGTTTTTTTTCAATACTACAAAACCTGTTTTAAAAAATTTGATTCCGTGCAATTATGTTGATATTCATTCGCATTTATTACCTGCAATTGATGACGGTGCCAAAAATTATGAGGATACCCAATTTTTAATTTTAGAATTAAAAAAAATTGGTTTTTTAGAGTTTATAACAACGCCTCACGTTATGGAAGCTGTTTGGCAAAACTCAACCGAAAAAATTAAGCAAGTTTTAAATGATACCAAAGCAAGCTTGTTGGAAAATAAAATTGAAAATCAATTTTCATCTGGTGCAGAGTATATGATGGATAATGGTTTTGTAAAACTTTTTGAAACAGAAAAATTGAGAACTTTAAAAGACAATTTTGTGCTAGTTGAAATGTCGTATCTTAATGCTCCTTTAAACCTATATGAAGTTTTATTTCAACTTCAAATAGCTGGATACACACCTGTTTTGGCACATCCTGAAAGGTATGTGTTTTACGAAAAAAACTTAAACGAATTTACAAAATTAAAAAACGCAGGCTGTTTATTTCAAATGAATTTGCTTTCAAGTATAGGATATTATGGCACAAATGTGACTAAAATTGCCGATTATATCCTTAAAAACAATATGTATGATTTTGTTGGCTCCGATGTGCATCACGCAAAACATGTGGCTTCATTTAATAATAAAGTAATTTTAAAAAATTCAAAATTGTTTGAAAATGTAATTTTGCAAAATAAGTTTTTTGCATCATAACCGAAATATGTTCTTGAAAAAAGTAGCGCACTTTTTAAATAATGTTAGTTCAGTTTTTTCATTCCCATAGCCGTAACCATAACCGTAACCATAACCGTAACCATACGTTGAGCTTTGCGTTTGAACATCATTTAAAACAATTGACATGTTTGGTAATTTTTTATTATCATATAATGATTGCGCAAACTTCAACATTCGTTTGTCTAAATAATTGGCGCGCATTACGTAAATAAAAGCATCGGCATTTTGAGATATTAAAAAAGTATCCGTAACAACGCTAGTTGGAGCGGTGTCGACAATAATATAATCGTATTGCGTTTTTAAATCATCAATCATTTTTGTTAATTTTTGATTCATTAACAATTCAACTGGATTTGGCGGAATGATACCTGAAGGCAAAACAAAGAAATTTTCAAAACCAGATAGCGGATAAATAAATTTTGAAATGTCCGTTTCATTAGTTGTTAAAAAACTCGTTACACCTTTTGAAGGAAATTGAAAATAATGATCCAACTTAGGACTGCGAATATCCAATCCGATAAGTAGTGTTTTTTTACCAGAAAATGCAATTGTTGTTGCAATGTTTACAGCGAAAAAAGTTTTGCCTTCGCGTGGAATTGAAGATGTTATAAAAACAGTTTTACACTTATCGTTTTGGTTTGATGGCAAAATAAAATCAAGATTAGTTCGAATCATTCGTAAAGCTTCGGCAGATGGGCTTCGGCTGTCATTCTTTATAAGCAACTCATCAGCAGCAGCTTTTGGTAAATCGCCCAAAAACGGAATGGTTACTTTGCCTTCAACATCTTGTCGGAATTTAATTTTGGTGTCTAATAAATTTTTGAGATAAATTATAGCCATAGGAATTAATATTCCTAAAATTAAAGCCACTAAATATAATAAACTTCGTTTTGGTTCAACTGGTCCAGAAAGGTATGAACTATCAATTATTTTAGCCTTAGGTGAAGTTACTGATAAAGAAATTTCAGTTTCTTCTCGTTTTTGAAGTAAATATAAATATAAGGTTTCTTTAATTTTTTGTTGTCGTGCTATACTGTTATAAATTTTTTCGTGGGTAGGAATTTGATTTATTTTACTATCAAAAATATTTTTTTGTTTGTATGATTGATTTCTTGAAATGTACAAGTTGTTTTGATAATTATTTAAACTCTCTACAATATTCAATCGAATAGAGTTTAACTTAGAATTCATTTCTTGAATCACCGGATTTAG
>JAYUFJ010000501.1:0-3005 GCA_043738775.1 Flavobacterium sp.
TATAAATCATTTACTTCTTTTTCTTTCTTTTTAATGTCCGATTTTAAACTGTCTTTTTCGGCTTTATTTTTGGCAATATCGGTTTGAAAATAATCGGTAATTTGCTTTTTATTTTTCATTGCCATTTCGTTTTTTTCTTTTAGTAAAACCGTATTTATTTCTTTTTCAAAAATTTTAATTTCTAATGGTTTTGAAATCACTATTGCAATAATGACTGCTAAAATAATTCGTGGAGTAGCTTGAATAAATTCATCTAAAAAAGAACCTCGTTTTTTTATTGTTGAAACAATAAATCTATCTAAATTAAAAATAAGTAATCCCCAAATAAATCCAAAAAAAATAGCGGTATAAACGTTGTCAAAAACAGTAAATAAAGCATAACTACTGGCGATAAAAGCCATAATTGCTGTAAAAAATACTGTTGCGCCTATTCCGGCATATTTGTTTTGTTCACCGTTGGAACAGCTATAAACAATGTCACGATCAACGCCTGAACAAAGTATAAAAAAACGTTTTAACATATTAATTTGATTTAAAGTGATTGATTTTGATTTATGATATACAAATTTGAAGCCAAAAAATAAGTTTTGTTACAATTTGTTGATAATTAATTGGTTTAAATGTTCGAATTACAATTTAATTATTGCTTGAATATTATTATTTCAAATACTACTTTTACAGTACTAGTTGTTTTAAAAAATTAAATTCAATTTTTAATTAAATTTCCGTTCTCGTATTTTTTAGTTTGAATTAATTTACCCGATTCATCAAAGTAATTCCAATCACCAAAATAAAACCAATGAAGTAAATTGTTATTTAATTCAGATTTAGTTTTGCCTTGACTCATAATTGCACCGTTCGGATAGTAATTAGTTACAAAACAAATTCCGTTTTTAAATTTTTCGGTTTTGTATATCTTTTTATTTCGATAGGTTTTCCATTTTTTAATTTCGTTGCCACGATGGTATTTTTCAATATAATCAAAGGTATCGATTTGAACTATGTTTTGGTATTTCCATCGACCTTCCTTTAAATTGTTAATTCTCTGATTTGTTTTGCAACTAATAACAATGATTAGTACTAATAAATAGGTTATAAATTTCATATAATAAAATTAAAGGTTATTGAGTAAATAATAGAGTTGTTAATTTTTTTAAAATAGTTGCAGTAATTTAAACCAATAACTTTAAATTGATAGGTTAAGTTTACATTTTAAATTGTATTGTAAAAATAGTATATGTTTTATTAAGTTACGTAAAATAGTAATGGAACTCTTTTTTGCCTCTCGAAAGAGAACTATTAGCAAAAAAAGTCAAATATAGTATAGCTTTAGCAAGCCAAGAAAAGCGTGATAACACCAAAAAACCATTTAACAGTAAAGCTAAATGGTATTAAATTTAAAAAAAATATTTTTACTTACTCATTTCGGTAAAATATTTATAAAATAAGGGTATGGTTTCTATTCCCTTTAAGTAATTAAATATTCCGAAATGTTCGTTGGGCGAATGAATAGCGTCTGAATCCAAACCAAAACCCATTAATATTGTTTTCGATTTCAATTCTTTTTCGAACAAAGCTACAATAGGTATGCTACCGCCAGAACGTATTGGTATTGCAGGTACTCCAAAGGCCTCTGTGTAAGCTTTATTAGCTGCTTTATATCCAATACAATCAAATGGAGTAACATAACCTTGACCGCCGTGGTGTGGTTTTACCTTGACGGTAACTCCGCTTGGCGCGATACTTAAAAAGTGTTTGGTAAACAAATTTGTAATTTGCTCCCAATTTTGATTAGGTACTAATCGCATCGAAATTTTGGCGAATGCTTGGCTTGGAATTACTGTTTTTGCTCCTTCACCAGTGTAGCCTCCCCAAATTCCATTTACATCTAGTGTTGGTCTAATCGAGTTTCTTTCGTTAGTTGTATATCCTTTTTCGCCATAAATATCGGTCAAGGCTAATGCTTTTTTATAGTCTTCAAGTACGAATGGTGCTTTTGCCATTTCAGCTCTTTGTTCCAATGTAAGTTCTTCAACATTGTCGTAAAAACCAGGAATTGTAATTTTGTTATCCTCATCGTGAAGTGACGCAATCATTTTTGCTAAAACATTGATTGGGTTAGCAACTGCTCCACCATAAAGCCCAGAATGCAAGTCACGATTGGGTCCAGTAACTTCAACTTCAACATAACACAGTCCTCGCAAACCTGTGGTAATTGAAGGTTGTTTGTTGGATATCATTCCAGTATCTGAAATTAAAATAACATCATTTTTAAGTTTGTCTTGGTTGCGTTCTACAAACCAAGATAAACTTTTCGAACCCACTTCTTCTTCACCTTCTATCATAAATTTAACGTTACACGGCAAGCAATTATTGGCAATCATATATTCAAATGCTTTTACATGCATATACATTTGCCCTTTATCGTCGCAAGAACCACGGGCAAAGATTGCTCCTTGAGGATGAATTTCGGTAGTTTTAATGACGGGTTCAAATGGTGGCGATGTCCACAAATCTAATGGATCTGGAGGTTGAACATCGTAATGACCGTATACCAAAATAGTTGGTAAATTTGGGTCAATGATTTTTTCGGCATAAACTATTGGATTACCGGGGGTGTCGCAAATTTCTACTAAATCACAACCTGCTTTTTCAAGACTTGATTTTACAGCATCGGCTGTTTTAACTATGTCATTAGCATAAGCGACATCGGCACTAATGGACGGAATTTTTAATAATTCGATTAATTCGTTAATAAAACGCTCTTTATTTTCTTGAACGTATTGTTTTATATTATTCATTTTTTAATTTGATTATAATGTCAAACTTACAAAAATATTATTTAAAAAAATCATAATTTGTAATTTGTAATTCATAATTATTCTTATATTTGCACTCTCAATTTTTGCGGATATGGTGAAATTGGTAGACATGCCAGACTTAGGATCTGGTGCCGCAAGGCGTGTAGGTTCGAGTCCTATTATCCGCACAACAATATAGTCCTA
>JAYUFJ010000502.1:0-3003 GCA_043738775.1 Flavobacterium sp.
TGCCGAAATTAGAATTCGTGGTGGCTCTTCATTATTTGCTTCAAATGACCCATTAATAGTTATTGATGGTTTGCCAGTAGAAAAAAGTAATGTAGGATCTTCTACATCGATACTTTCTTCTATAAACCCAAATGATATTGAAACCTTCAATATTTTAAAAGATGCATCTGCAACGGCTATTTATGGTTCAAGAGCATCTAATGGTGTTATACTAATTACTACCAAAAAAGGAAGTAAAGGAAAATTAGCTGTTGATTATAATTTTCAATATGGGTCGGGTAAAGTAATCAAGAAAACAGACGTTTTTAATGCTGATGAATTCAAAAATATAATTCAACAAAATTATCCCGCAAATGTAAACTTATTAGGAAAATCTAATACTGATTGGCAAGATGAAATATATCGACGTACCGACTATATTGATAACAATATATCTTTAAGAGGTAATTTTTTAAATACAATACCCGCAAGATTATCTTTAGGAAATACTTATCAAGAAGGTTCAAGGTTGACTAATTACTTTAATCGTTCAACAATTTCAACTTCTTTATCGCCCTCATTTTTTGGTGATCATTTAAAATTGAAACTAAATGCATCTTTCTCTAACGAACAAAATCGATTTGCTGAAGGAGTTGAAGGTGCCGCTATACGATTTGACCCAACGCAACCAGTTTATAATTCAAGTTCACCTTTTGGTGGTTTTTTCGAATACTACAATAGTGCCGGAGTTTTATTAAACGGAACTCGAAACCCTGTTGCCAGATTATTACAAACTACCGATTTAGGCAGAACGAATAGAGTTTTTGGAAACTTTGAAATTGACTACAAACTGCATTTTTTCCCGGCAGTTCGAGCAGTAGTAAATGTAGGTTTTGACCAAAGTAATGGTACTAGAACTAATTTAATCGACGCTTCATCATCACAAGGTGGTTCGTATGTTAATACATCAGGCACACAAGTTTTTTATGGTACCGAGACAGTAAATGAATATTTGTTTAGAAATAAAATATTAGATGCATATTTAGCTTACAATAAAACTTTTGGTAAATTAAATGTTGAAGCTACAGCGGGTTATTCCTATCAAATTACAAATGAAGAAAAAACAGAGTCTGGAAACTTAAGAAGAGGTGGTTTACAACCAATAAATGTTCCTGTGTATAAACCTTCAACAGATGCTGTGCTTATTGGCTATTTTGGTAGAGCAATTATTAGTTACAATGACAAGTACATATTATCATTATCTTTTAGAAGAGATGGTTCATCTAGAATAGGTAATTTTGGACGTTATCTTAATGCACCTGGAGTTGGTTTTGCTTGGAAATTAAAAAATGAATTTTTAAAAAATGTGCAAACAATTTCTGATTTAAAATTACGTTTAGGATACGGAGTTACTGGGCAACAATCTTTAGGTAATGCCGATTTTAATAACGTATATCTTCAGCAATATGCTATTGGTACCGGAAATAATTCACAGTACACAATTGGATCTACAGCATATAACATTGCATTATCAAAATCATTTAATGATAAACTAGAATGGGAACGAACCACAACTTATAATGCAGGTTTGGATTTTGGATTGTTCGAAGGTAGAATTAACGGAAGTTTAGATGTTTATTTTAAAAAATCGGATAAACAATTTCAAAATTCTGCTATTGCAGATGGAGCAAACTTTTCAAATGTTGTATTGCAAAATATTGGAAGTTTTAATACAAAAGGAATTGAATTAAATATTAATGCCGAAGTCGTTAAAACGAAACTATTCAAATGGAATGTTAACTTTAATGTTACCAAATTTGAACGAAGAGTTACAGAATTGGCTAATGATGCCGATGTTTTCACAGGAAGTACTGGTAGTGGTATAGGAGGAACATCACAAATTTTCAGAACAAATTTCACGCCTTATTCATTTTTTGTCTACAAACAATTATACAATAGCTCTGGAAGACCAATTGAGGGTGCTTATGCTGATTTAAATGGTGATGGAATCATTAATGGATTGGATCGTTATGTGTACAAAAATCCAGATCCTGATGCACTTTTTGGATTTTCATCAAATATGAATATCGGAAACTTAGACTTTTCATTTAATTTACGTGCAAGTGTTGGTAACAGATTGTACAACGCAGTTAATGCAGGTAGAGCACAAATAAGTTTCTTAAAAGACAATGCAGTACTAGGCAATATACCTACCAACGTATCAAGCACTGGTTTTGTTAATACTGCCGATGTTATTTTATCTGATTTATACATAGAAAATGCTTCTTTTTTACGTTGTGACAATATTACATTAGGATATACTTTTCCTAAATGGTTAAATGGTAAAGCCTCAATTCGTTTATTCAGCGGTGTTCAAAATGCATTTATAATTACTAAATATTCCGGATTGGATCCTGAAGTTACAAATAATGGTGTTGATAACACTATTTATCCTAGACAACGCCAATTTTTGTTTGGTGCTAATGTTAAATTTTAAAAAAAAAACTATGAAAAAAATTAAGTTTAATGCATTTTATCTTTTGGGTCTGCTAGCTACACTCTCATCGTGTACTAAAGATTTGGATACTACTCCGAAAGGAGACAAGTTATTCCTATCGGAAGATTTTTTCGCTCAGCCTGGCGCTTACAAGCAAGGTATAGCAGGAGTTTATGGTAATTTATCATTAACTGGTACAGATGGACCTACTTCTTCTTTTATTGCCGGAATTGATGCTGGTACTAGTCAATATGGTAGATGTTTGTGGTATCTTCAAGATTTAACTACAGATGAAGCACTTTGGAGCTATGAAAATGATCCAGGTACTAGAGAATTGCAACGAAGTATATGGACGCCAACCAATCCTGTAATTTTAGGAATGTTTAGTCGAACAATTACCGAAATTGCTTTCGCAAATGAGTACTTAAGACAAACTACCTCAGGAAAACTGGCATCAAGAGGCGTAACAGACGCTGCATTATTAAATCAAATTTCGGATTACCGTAATGAAGCAAAAGTACTACGTT
>JAYUFJ010000503.1:0-8310 GCA_043738775.1 Flavobacterium sp.
CAAATATTTATAATGCAATCTTATAAAACATAATAAATGAGACCCAAACTTTGTTAAATAGCCCCGACAGGTGGGAAAAACCTTTGCCTTTTTTGGCAAAGTTTTGGAAGGATGGCGGGAACTCAACCTTAAAAATTTATACAAAACACCAGCTTCTAAAAAATGAATAATCTTTAAGTATTGGTTTTACTACGAAAACGTTGTAATTAAAAAATTTAACATTTGTTTTTTGTAAAAATACTATGCACGCATACTAAAATTTGAAAACAATTTTGTATTTTTGTTCTTTAAAAAATTTATAATATCCAAAATATGAAAATATTAGTTTGCATCAGCCACGTTCCTGATACTACTTCAAAAATTAATTTTGTTAACGCCGACTCCGAATTTGATACCAACGGAGTTCAATATGTAATTAATCCGAACGATGAATTTGGTTTAACACGAGCAATATGGTTTCAAGAGCAACAGGGTGCCAACGTAACTGTTGTAAATGTAGGTGGAGCAGATACTGAGCCTACTTTGAGAAAAGCATTGGCAATTGGTGCAAACGAAGCAATTCGTATAAATGCCGAAGCAACTGATGGTTTTTTTGTTGCTAAACAATTGGCTGAGGTAATAAAAACAGGCGGTTATGATTTAGTAATTTGCGGAAAAGAATCATTGGATTATAATGGTGGGATGGTTCCAGGAATGATTGCTGGTTTACTAGGTTACAATTTTGTAAACTCGTGTACCTCATTATTAATTGAGGGTTCTAACGCAAAGGCAGCTCGTGAAATTGATGGAGGAAAAGAAATGTTAACTGCAACCTTGCCATTAATAATTGGTGGGCAAAAAGGGTTGGTTGAAGAAAAAGACTTGCGTATTCCAAATATGCGAGGTATTATGACGGCTAGAACAAAGGTTTTAACAGTTTTGGAACCTACTGCTGTAAATGCAGAAACAAAATCGATTAAATTTGAAAAACCTGCTGCTAAATCGGCAGTAAAATTGGTTAGCGCCGATAATTTAGATGAGCTTATTAACTTGTTACACAACGAAGCAAAAGTAATTTAACAACCAAGTTAAGTTTTAGTAAGTTTTTAAGTTAATCAACTTTTTAACTATTAACTATTAACTTTGAATTAAAAATAAAAAATTATGTCAATATTAATTTACGCCGAATCGGCAGATGGAAAATTAAAAAAAGTTGCCCTAGAATTGGCATCTTATGCAAAAAGTGTGGCCGAAATGTTAGGTTCAACAGTTACCGCAGTTACAGTTAATGCTGTCGATGTTTCGGAATTAGCAAAATATGGAGTAGATAAAGTGTTGAAAGTAACCAATGATAAATTGGCAAATTTTAATGCGAAAGCCTACGCTGACATTGTAAAACAAGCGGCTCAAAAAGAAAGTAGCAAAGTAATTGTGTTATCATCAACCACAGATAGTTTATATTTAGCGCCTTTGGTTTCCGTAGGTTTAGGTGCTGGTTTTGTTTCAAATGTTGTTTCTTTGCCTTCTAGCACAAGCCCGTTTCAAGTTAAAAGAACTGCTTTTTCAAACAAAGCATTTAATATTACAGAAATTTCTACAGATGTAAAAGTTTTGGCCATCGGAAAAAATTCTTATGGTTTACATGAAAATGCAGTTTCGATGTCAGAAGAAATGTTTGCTCCGGATTTAAATGAAGCTGATTTTTCGGTTCTAGTAACATCTGTTGAAAAAACTACTGGAAAAGTAACTATTGCCGATGCCGATATTGTAGTTTCTGGCGGACGCGGATTAAAAGGTCCAGAAAACTGGGGATTGATTGAAAATTTAGCAGCCGTTTTAGGTGCAGCAACTGCTTGTTCTAAACCAGTTTCAGACCTAGGTTGGAGACCTCACAGTGAGCACGTTGGGCAAACAGGAAAACCAGTTGCTACTAATTTATACATCGCAATTGGAGTTTCTGGTGCCATTCAGCATATTGCAGGAATCAATTCTTCAAAAATAAAAGTAGTTATCAATTCCGATCCTGAAGCACCTTTCTTTAAAGTTGCCGATTACGGAATTGTTGGTGATGCGTTTGATATTGTACCGAGATTAACCGAAAAATTAAAAGAATTCAAGGCCCAAAATGCTTAAAAATTCAAATAAATTCTAAATATTAATTTTATAAATTTCAAAAAACTATCTAAAAATCTAGATAGTTTTTTTTTGAATTATAATTCCAAAAGCAAAAAGATTTCGTTTCTTTGCATTATGTTGTTTTTGTAATAAATTTGATTGTCCTTTTCGAAGCTTAATAAACAATCAATAATCTAAAATTTAAATGAGTTTAGTAAAACTTACCATAAAAGGAATATCTTATAGTCAAACACAAAATGGGGCTTATGCCTTGATTTTAAATGAAGTTGAAGGTGATAGAAAATTACCCATTGTAATCGGTGCATCCGAAGCACAATCAATCGCTATTGCTTTAGAAAAGGAAATTAAACCGCCTCGTCCGCTCACACACGATTTGTTTAAAAATTTTGCCGATCGATTCGATATTATAGTTAAACAAGTTATTATTCATAAGTTGGTAGATGGAGTTTTTTACTCAAGCATTATTTGCGAAAGAGATAAAATTGAAGAAATAATTGATGCAAGAACATCGGATGCAATTGCATTGGCATTACGATTTAACGCCCCTATTTTTACCTATAAAAATATATTAGATAAAGCAGGTATTTATTTGAATTCCAATCTTTCAAGCGATGAAAACAAATTGCAAAATAATGAAGAAATTTTATCGGAACCAGAAACCTTCGGATTAGAAGCATCCGAAAATAAAACCGAAGAAGGGTATAAAAAATTTAGTTTAATTGAATTGCATGAATTTTTAGAAATGGCAGTCCAAGAAGAAGATTATGAAAAAGCTGCCCGAATTCGTGATGAAATCTCCAAAGGAGAATCTTAAATAGGCACATTTTAAGAAACTATTTATAGTTTAAAAACAATTAAAATTAGTAATCCTATTTAAAATAAAAATCCCTTAAAATAAAAATATTTTGATATTTTCAAATTCCGATTTTATCTCGAAAAACTTTTCTAGTGCATTAGAAAGTGGTCAATTCGAATGGAGCGCTCCAAGTAACATTGCATTAGTAAAATATTGGGGAAAAAAAGAAAACCAAATACCAGCAAATCCATCAATAAGTTTTACTTTAAAAAACTGTAAAACAATTACTAAACTCATTTTTTTAAAAAAAATAAATGATGGAAAAATATCTTTCGATTTATTTTTTGAAGGAAAGTCAAATGAAGATTTTAAACCAAAAATTCAAAAATTTTTCGAACGAATTGTTGAATATAGCCCTTTTTTATTGAATTATCATTTTACTATTGACACTTTAAATACGTTTCCACATAGTTCCGGTATCGCTTCTTCGGCATCAGGAATGGCCGCTTTGGCTATTAATTTGATGAGTTTAGAAAAAGAATTGAATCCAGAAATTGATGATGAATATTTTTACCGAAAAGCATCATTTTTGGCTCGATTAGGCAGTGGTAGCGCTTGCAGAAGTATCAAAGGAAAAATTATTACTTGGGGTTATCATAGTGAAATTGAAGGAAGTTCGGATTTATTTGGATTAGAATTCAAAAATAATATACATTCCAATTTTAGTAATTATCAAGATACTATTTTGTTAGTAGATAAAGGGGAAAAGCAAGTTTCAAGTACCCTTGGTCACGATTTGATGCATAATCATCAGTATGCTGAAAGACGTTTTGAGCAAGCACACGAAAATTTAACAAAATTAAAAGTGGTGTTACAAAACGGAAATTTAATCAATTTTATTGCCATAGTTGAAAGTGAAGCCTTGACTTTACACTCAATGATGATGACATCTATGCCCTATTTTATTTTAATGAAACCAAACACATTGGAAATTATAAATAAAATTTGGAAATTTAGAAACGAAACTAAAATTCCGGTATGTTTTACGCTCGACGCTGGGGCAAATGTGCATGTTTTATATCCTGAAAACGTTAGAGTTGAGGTTTTGCAATTTATTAATACTGAATTACTTGGCTATTGTGAAAATCGTCAGTATATTTGTGATGAAATTGGTAATGGGAGTCAACAAGTATACTAGTTTTATACTATATAATTAGTGATTTAATACCTATTTTAATTTAATTTCAAAATAAGGTTTTATATAAGTCACTATTTTAAAATCAAAAAAAAATCAATTAACATGAAAGGACCTTTATTTTATTCAAAAATTTTACTTTTCGGTGAATATGGTATCATTCGTGATTCAAAAGGTCTTTCTATTCCTTATAATTTTTACAATGGAGCACTAAAAGTTGATGAAAATCCTACTTTAGAATCTAAAAAATCTAATGAAAACTTACAGCGATTCGTTGTATATTTAGATAATTTACACCAAACACAACCCCAATTGGTTTCGTTTAATTTTGATTTATTAAAATCGGATGTTGAACGAGGTATGTATTTTGATTCAAGCATCCCGCAAGGCTACGGAGTTGGCAGTAGTGGTGCTTTAGTAGCAGCAATTTATGATAAGTATGCCAAAAATAAAATTACAGTTTTAGAAAATTTAACCCGAGAAAAGTTATTGAATTTAAAACAAATTTTTTCTCAAATGGAATCTTTTTTCCACGGAAAAAGTTCTGGTTTAGATCCATTAAACAGTTATTTGAGTATTCCAATTTTGATAAATTCACAAGATAATATCGAAGCAACTGGAATTCCGACTCAATCATTGAACGGAAAAGGTGCAGTTTTTTTACTAGATTCTGGAATTGTAGGTGAAACTGCTCCAATGGTCAGTATTTTTATGGAAAAATTAAAAGATGAAGGTTTTAGAAAAATGTTAAAATCACAGTTTATAAAACATACCGATTCTTGTGTAGAAAACTTTTTAGGTGGTGATTTGAAAGCGCTATTTTCGAATACAAAAAAATTATCAAAAGTGGTTTTAAATAATTTTAAACCAATGATTCCTGTTCAGTTCCACAAGCTTTGGCAACAAGGTATTGACAGTAACGATTATTATTTAAAACTTTGTGGGTCGGGTGGTGGTGGCTATATTTTAGGTTTTACCGAAGATTTTGAAAAGGCAAAACTAGCCTTAAAAAATTATAAATTAGAAATAGTTTACAATTTCTAATACTCAATAATGATTTCACGCAAAACCAAATACTTTTTACTGAAAATCATCAGTATGGTTTCTGTGGTTCGAGGTTATAATGTTGCAATTATAGCAATTGCACAATATTTAGCTTCTATTTTTATAATGGCTCCCAAAAAAAGAGCAATTTTAGTTTTACTTGATTACGACCTATTTTTATTGGTTTTGGCTTCAAGTTTGGCCATTGCATCGGGCTACATCATCAACAATTTTTATGATTCTAAAAAAGATTTAATTAATAGACCAAATAAATCAAAATTAGACCGATTGGTTAGTCAAAAAACTAAATTACAAGTTTATTTTAGTTTAAATTTTTTGGTTGCAGGTATTGCATTTTTGGTTTCTTTTAAAGCTTTTTTATTTTTTTCGTTTTATATTTTTATTATTTGGTTTTACTCACACAAGTTAAAAAAGCAGCTTGTTATTGGCAATTTAACCGCTGCTATTTTAGCAGTACTTCCTTTTTTTGCTATTTTATTGTATTATAAAAACTTTTATCCCGAAATTTTTGCTCACGCTATTTTTTTATATTTATTAATTTTAACTCGTGAAATAATTAAAGATCTAGAAAATTTAAAAGGTGATATTGCCAATAATTATCAAACAATTCCTGTAGTTTTTAGTGAAAAATTAGCAAAAAAAGTAGTTACTTTTTTAACAATCTCTACATTAATTCCAATATATTTTTTAATTACAATTTATGATGTAGGTTATATGGATACCTATTTTTATGTAAGTTTAATTGTTTTAATTATTTTTATACTATTTTTATGGAAATCCGATGATAAGGTTGACTATTTGAGGTTGCATAATATTTTAAAATTAGTTATCGTTTCGGGTGTATTTTGCATTGTTTTAATAAAACCCGAAGTAATTTTACATTTATAAAACTTAAATTTAGGTAAGTAAAATTAGTTTTTTGAACTACTTCAATGATAGCCTTGATAGTAATGAAAATCCTTTATTGCCGTTGTTCGGCAATAAAGATTGTAATGAATAGCGAGAATAGCTTCAAAAACAATATAAGTTAAAACAAATAAAGTTACCACTCATTTACTTTATTGGCATCCATTTTTAAAAAAATAAAAAGTAAAATAGTAAAGCCCCAAAGTCCAGAGCCACCATAAGAAAAGAAGGGAAGTGGTACACCTACTGTTGGGAAAACACCAATTACCATTGCAATATTAACAAAAAAGTGTATAAATAAAATGCCACCAACACAGTAACCATAAACTCGGCTGAACTTTGTTTTTTGCCTTTCTGAGAGATAAAAAATACGTAGAATTAATACTACGAACAATGCTATTACAACAAGGCAGCCCGTAAAACCCCACTCTTCGCCAACTGTTGTAAAAATATAATCGGTATGTTGTTCGGGTACAAAGCCACCTTTGGTTTGAGTGCCTTCAAGGTAACCTTTTCCAATCCAGCCGCCCGATCCAATAGCAATTTCCGATTGGTGGATGTTGTATCCAATTCCTTTTAAGTCTACTTCTTTGCCAAGTAAAATATTAAATCGATCGCGATGATGTTGTTCAAAAACATTATTAAAGATATAGTTTACAGAAAAACTAAATCCTGAAATTAAAACCAAAAGTATACTGCTTAAAATTATGTTTCTATTAATTAATCGGCTTTTTAAGTAATGTAAAATTAAGCCGACTATTGTTATACCTATAACTATAAACGGATTGTTGGTTACTAATGTTAAGATAAAAATTACTATGGCAATTAAACCAGTCCACAAATACCAAGGTGCTAAACCTTCGCGATAAAGTACTAAAATGAAAACTAAATAAATCAAGGCACTGCCTGGATCGTGCGGCACGATTAGTAGAACTGGTAAAAAAATTATTGTTAATGCAATTAACTGTTGATTAATCGATTTTAAGTTTATTTGTACATCACTTAAATATTTAGCTAAGGCTAATGCAGTTGCTATTTTTGCAAATTCTGAAGGTTGAAGTCTAAAACTTCCTATTGAATACCAGTTTGTTTGTCCTTTTATAGTTGTTCCGAAAACAAACAATCCAGCAATTGAAAGTAAACCGACTCCATAAATTATTATTGAAAATTTTTCGTAAAACTTTGCGTCTAATGATAAAACAACTAAAATTAAAGGAATGTCTAAGATAATAAATAGCAATTGTTTACCAAAAAATTCGTTCATATCAAAAATTGAAGTACCTTCAATTACAGCCGACAATGACGACGAGTAAATATTTAACCAGCCCATTATTACAAGTGTAATAAAAATGAGAATGCTTATCCAATCTAGGTTGCTGGTTACACTTTGATTTTTCATTTTGTTATTTTACTTTCTTTAAAGTGTCAATTACAATTTCTTTTTTTATTAATTTACCGTTAATAGAATCTCGACGGTGTTTAATTTTGGCTAAACTATCTGTAATTTTAAATTTTGCTAAAGCCAAACTATCTTGATGCTTACGGGGAAATAATTTTGCATATTGGTCTTTTAAACTTCCGTGTAACATTCTCGTTTCTAAATCATTACGAGTTATTTTTTTTCGTAAGTATTTTTCAATCATTAAAGTTGTTATAGGCCCAGCCCAACGTTTACCCCAATATCCGTTTTCAACAAAAACTGCAATAGCAATTTTCGGATTATCTTTTGGTGCAAAAGCCACAAAAATAGAGTGGTCTTGTAATTTTATTCGTTTGCCATTTACTTTTAAAAAGTTTTCTGCAGTTCCTGTTTTTCCGCAAATATCAATTCCTGCAACTCCCAAACCGTATGCAGTTCCTTTATTATAAACATCAAATAATCCACTTATTACAGGTTCAAAATATTTTTTTTGTATAGTTGTAACATGTTTTGTAGTGAATTTTACATCAATTTTTTGACCTTCAATTTTTTTAATAATGTGAGGTGTGTAATAATAACCTCTATTGGCTACTGTTGCCATCATATTTGCCAATTGAATAGGCGTCATTAAAACTTCCCCTTGCCCAATTGCATTTGATACAATAGCTGTACTTCGCCAACCACCATTCGGATACAATTTTTGATACGTTTTTGCTGTTGGAATTTTACCTCGCTTTCCGGTTGGCATATCGGTACCCATATATTCGCCCAAGCCAAAACTTTTTAAGTGATTGCTCCAAACATCAACGCCTT
>JAYUFJ010000504.1:0-8216 GCA_043738775.1 Flavobacterium sp.
ATAAAGACCAATTTTTTGTATTTTAAAGTTCTTAATGGAAAATTTTGTCTAAACTAGTTGCGTCTTTTAGTTTGTTGTAAAATATAACTTTGGCAAAACAACTGCTTTTTTGCCGAACCTATATATTTGTATCAAGCAAAATAAATTACAAAACGTTTGTTATTATGAACATAATTACTAAATTTGTCCATATTAATGAACATTTAATAAAATGAGCAGTAAGAAACAAACCGTTTTTCCTAAATACCAAGAAATATTAGAACAGATGGGAGAAAATATAAAATTAGCCAGAAAAAGACGAAAACTAACTGCGATTCAAGTTTCTGAAAGAGCTGATATTGCTAGAACAACATTATACCAAATTGAAAAAGGCAATCCCAGTGTTGCTATTGGTGCTTTTTTCAATGTGCTTCGGGTATTAGGACTTCAAGATGATTTTTTAAAACTTGGGGCTGACGATACTTTTGGAAGAAAACTACAAGATTTAGATTTATTATAAGACTATCAAATGGCACAAAATAAATTCGACATATTCGTTTATGCCCATTGGCAAGGAATGCAAGAACCTAAAATTATTGGTATCTTGTCAGCACATTTTGCCAAAGCTAAAAAAGCATTTAGTTTTGAATATAATAAAGATTGGATTAAATCAGAAGAGCAAATGTTGCTCGATCCAGATATTCAGTTTTATTCTGGTCCACAATATCCAAACAACAAAGAAAACTTCGGAATATTTCTCGATAGTATGCCCGATACTTGGGGCAGAACATTGATGAAACGCAGGGTAAATCAACAAGCGAAAGAAAAAGGAGAAAAAGCACCAACACTTTATGAGATCGATTTTTTATTAGGTGTTTATGATGAAAGTCGTATGGGTGCATTGCGCTTTAAAACCAATCCAAACGGAGAGTTTCTAGACAATAATAGCACATCGCCAACTCCGCCTTGGTCGTCTATTAGAGAGTTGCAAAATGCTTCTAAAATGCTAGAGAATGACGATGAAAGTAATGATGTGAAAAAATGGTTATCAGTATTAATGGCGCCAGGATCATCATTAGGTGGAGCAAGACCGAAAGCCAATATTTTGGACGAAAACAAAGAGTTATGGATTGCTAAATTTCCTTCAAAAAATGATACCATAGACAAAGCAAGTTGGGAATTCCTAGCGTATCAATTAGCTATAAATGCAGGGATTGAAATGGCACCTTGCAGAATAGAAAAAATTTCAGGAAACTACCATACCTTTTTTACAAAACGTTTTGACAGAGAAAAAGGAGAAAGAAAACATTTTGCATCCGCAATGACAATGACAGGAAATAATGAAGATACTATTCGAGATAACACCGCAAGTTATCTAGATATTGCCGATTTTATTCAAAATTATGGAACTAATATCAATGAAAATTTGCGCCAATTGTGGCGAAGAATAATTTTTAATATCGCCATTTCCAATACCGATGACCATTTGCGAAATCACGGTTTTATACTCACAAAGCAAGGTTGGATTTTATCGCCTGCTTATGACTTAAATCCATCTATCGACAAAGATGGACTAGCATTAAATATTGACACAAACAACAATGCTTTGGATTTTGAACTGGCTAAAAGTGTAGGTGAATATTTTCGTTTAAACATTAATCAAATGGAAACAATAATCCAAGAAGTTATAGCAGTTGTAAGCCAATGGAAAACTATAGCAAAAGAAATAGGGATTTCAAGAAGTGAAATGGAGTTGATGGCTGGAGCGTTTAATAAATTTTAGTTTTGTATTATGGAAATAAAATTCATTTGGATTGAAGAATATAAAAATATAAAAAATACTGGTTTTAACTTTAACTGTAGTGACAAAATTGAATTTCAATATATTGATGAAGAAATTGTTATTAAACAAAAAAAAGAACAAACACCACCACATTTTTATAAAAAAAATATAACTGGAGTAACAGCAATTGTTGGTAAAAATGGTTCTAGAAAAACTAATTTAATTGAGTTTATTAATTTCAATCTTGCTCACGTTACGAATGGTGGGCTAGCAACTTATTTCAAAGGATATAAAGGCATTTTAATAATTGACAAATTCATTTTTTATCAAGAAAATTTAAAAATAAAGAACTATTACCTATGGCTCGAACTGGCGGGGCACGTCTAATTGCAGTTGTTATTATAAAAATCACCTATTTTAGTAAAATATCTTCTACTTTAAATTCTTTGTCGTTAATTTTTTTACTCAATGCGATGCAATCACTAAAACATTCGGATGCCATTATTCTAAAAGTCTTGAAAAGATTAGTGTATTGATACTTTTTACTTTTCCATCTACACGCCAGTCAATGTTAGAGATGCCTTCGCCCAAGTCTTGTTTGAGCTGTCCGATTTCGTCATAGACATAATTGTTGGGGTTTTTTTATTCCTTATATTTACAATGGTATTTCGTCTATTCTAGCTAAAATTTTAATATTAGAAAAAAGTATTGGGTACTTATTTTGAGTTAATTAAGCATACAACTGGTCTGTACACTTTTTTTATAATAATTTACTAAAAAAAAATTAAATCAAGTAAGGATTTTTTTTAAATATAATTAATATTGAATGAAAAAATTAAATTAATCTAATTTATAAACATTAACCCCTATTGCGTAACCGTAAATTTTTTTGTTTTCATCTTTGTAAATTTTAATTTTATTACAAGCCTTTCCCAAATCAATTTTTGTCCAAGTTTTTCCTCCATCTTTAGTTTCAAATCCTGATGTCATTGTTCCCACAAAACCATGATTTTCGTCAATAAAACCTACACCAAATTCTCTTGCAGTGGCATCGTCAACCAAATCAATTTCTTTCCAATTTTTTCCACCATCAACGGTCTTAGCAATGTGCTGTTTCGAAATTTTTGGGTCAGGGTTATAGGATTGAATCGTTACATAACCCACTTTTTTTGTTGGAAACGAACACTTCCAAGTAATTTCAAACGGGCGTTTGGATTGATATACTTTTTTCCAAATTTTTCCCCCATCAACGGTTTTTAAAACCAAAGCATTTGATTTTTCAACATCATCACTACTTGCAGCACAAGCAAACCCTGTTTTTTTATCCAACATTTTAATATCCAAAAGCATTTTGCAATTGTTCTCCATTGTGTGTGATTCCCAAGTGGTTCCTGCATCGTGTGAAATCAAAATGTTTGCAGGTGATCCCACACGCCCAACGGCAAAAATATGCGTTTTATAATCAATGTTTCCAGCATTAATAAATTGCTCTTTCACAATATCCATTGCACATAATCCCTTAACGTAATTGCCTTTATATTTTACCGACTCCCAAGTTATTCCGCCATCTTTTGTTCCATACAAAGGAATCGTATCAGTAACATTCGGAAAATAATCGGTTCCTATTGTACCTGCAAATCCGATGTTTTTATCTACAAAATTTATTGTTCTAAAAAAAGTGCCTTTTTTTTCCAATTGCTTCGTCCAAGTTGCGCCAGCATCTTCTGTATGAAAAATATTTCCATAACCATTAACATACCAACCTTTGTTTTTATCAACAAATGCAATGTCATCTTGCTTGCCTTTATATTCCTCTGTAATTAATTTTTTCCAAATTAATTCTTGAGCAAAATTCGATTGTATAGCTAATACTATAAATAATATTAAAGTTATTTTTGTTTTCATATTCAATTAGACTTTAAATTTACAAAAATGTTACAACCAAATTTATAATTATTTTAATCAAAAAACTATCTTTGTGCAAACACATAATAATGAACTTTTTCTCATCTGACTTTAAATTAGGAATTCTTGGTGGTGGTCAACTTGGTAAAATGATTCTGGCAGAAACCAGAAAATTCGACATTCAGACCTATGTTTTGGATCCAAGTAATGATGCGCCAAGCAAAATTGCTTGCAATAAATTTTTTCAGGGCAGTTTAACCAATTTTGAAAGTGTTTATAATTTTGGTAAACTGGTTGATGTTTTGACTTTCGAAATAGAATTGGTTAACATTGAAGCGTTGGAAAAACTAGAAAACGAAGGTTTAAAAGTTTTTCCGTCACCAAAAACACTAAGGTTAATTCAGAATAAAGGCATCCAAAAAGAATTTTATTTAAAAAACGGAATCCCAACTTCTAAATTTAATTTATATAAGAATTTAGAGAAACTTCAAACTTCAAACTTCAAACTTCCATTTGTTTGGAAAAGCACCGAATTTGGATATGATGGCAACGGCGTAAAAGTTATTCGAAGTATCGAAGATTTAGAAAATTTGCCCAATGTAGAATGCATTGCCGAGGAAATGATTGCTTTTAAAAACGAATTGGCAGTAATTGTTGCAAGAAATGAATCGGGCGAAATAAAAACTTATCCAGTTGTGGAAATGGAATTTCACCCCGAAGCCAATCAAGTAGAATATGTAATTTGTCCTGCACGAATTGATGATAAAATTGCCGAAAAAGCACAAGAAATTGCACTTAAAGTTTCCCAAAAATTCAATCACGTTGGTTTGTTGGCGGTAGAACTATTTCTTACTCAAAATGATGAGATTTTAGTAAACGAAGTAGCTCCACGGCCGCACAATTCAGGGCATCATACTATTGAAGCAAGTTACACATCGCAATTTGAAAATCATTTACGAGCCATTTTAAATCTTCCTTTAGGTAAAACCGATAGTAAAATTGCAGGAATTATGGTAAATTTGGTTGGTGAAGAAGGATTTTCGGGAAATGTAGTTTATAAAAACATCGAAAAGATAATGACAATTGATGGCGTAACTCCTCATATTTATGGCAAACGAGAAACAAGACCTTTTAGAAAAATGGGACACGTTACCATTGTGAATGAGAATATGGTTGATGCTAGACGAATTGCCGAGGAAGTGAAAAATAGTATTAGAGTGATTAGTAAAAATAATTTATGATGACAAAACTACAAAAGACACTATCAATATTGGAGTTTTATAATGGTAGAATTAAGGCAAAGTTAAATTTCTTAAAACAAAATAGTGAATTTAAGATTGGCGAATGTATTAGATTTGAAACTTTTAAAATATTAAATTTAGATATAGATATAAATGAAAAAGTGAAAATTTGTAAAGAAAAATGTATTGATAAATTTAATCATTTACACAGTTATTTTACAACTAATTTAATCGAAATAAATTCATTCTATGATGAATATCACGATTATTTTATCGAATTATCCACCGATGATTTATCAGAAAAAGCAAAAATTGCAGAATTAAGAAAATTAAACAAAGAATTGTTGAAAAAAGTTGACTTCGTTAAAATAAAAAGAATGAGAAACAACGTATTGGCGCATAATTTAAGAGATAAAAAAAATAACAATCGTTTGTCAATTGATACCCTTAAAGAAGTTAACAATTGGTTCAATAATTTAAAAGAATTTATTAATTGTTGTGAAATTATAAATCAAGTTTTTATTAATATAAGTTTAGAATTTAAAAAAGAAATAATTCAAGCAAAACAAGTCATTAGAGAAGTTTACAATTCTTAAAATAAAACTATGAAAGTAGCCATAATAATGGGATCTATTTCCGATATGCCCATCATGCAAGAAGCAATCGATATTCTTAAAGAATTTGACATCGAAACCGAAGTCGATATCGTTTCGGCTCACAGAACGCCCGAAAAACTATATGATTTTAGTAAAAATGCTCATAATCACGGTATATCTGTAATCATTGCTGGTGCTGGTGGAGCCGCGCATTTACCCGGTATGGTCGCATCAATGTCTCCCCTGCCCGTAATTGGCGTGCCTATAAAATCGAGTAATTCTATCGATGGTTGGGATTCGGTTTTATCAATTTTGCAAATGCCAGGCGGAGTTCCTGTGGCAACTGTTGCTTTAAACGGTGCCAAAAATGCTGGGATTCTGGCGGCTCAAATTATAGGTGTTTCTAACAAATCAGTTTTAGACAAAATCATACATTATAAAGAAGGATTAAAAGATGCCGTTATTAAATCATCTGAAAATTTAAAAAAATAAAAAAAGAATTTTAAAAACCCTGTAAGAGTTTGAAACTCTGACAAGGTTAAGATTATAAAAAAAATGAAAATACTTACTCAAAAATTCAATACAAAATACAACTCCGCTCCGTTTTCTCAAATCAAAATGGTAGATTACAAACCTGCATTTATCGAAAATATCGCTTCCGCAAAAGCAGAAATCGATACCATAATAAATAATCCAGAAACTGCAACTTTCGGAAACACTATCGAAGCATTAGAATTTTCTGGAAATACTTTAGATCGATTATCATCAATTTTCTTCAATTTAAATTCTGCCGAAACAAGCGAAGAAATGCAGAAAATAGCTCAAGAAGTTACGCCATTGTTAACCGAATTTGCTAATGACATCACGCTTAACGAAGACTTATTTAAAAAAATAAAAACGGTTTACGGGCAAAAAAACAATCTAAATTTATCAACGGAACAAAAAACATTATTAGACAAAAAATTTAAAAGCTTTTCAAGAAACGGTGCATTATTAGATGAAAATAAAAAATTAAAACTCCGTGAAATTGATACCGAACTAGCTAAGTTAAAACTAACTTACAGCGAAAATATATTAGCTGAAACCAACAATTATCAGCTTCATATTACCAATGAAAAGGATTTAAAAGGTTTGCCAGAAGGAACAATCGAAGCTGCAAAATTATTAGCCAAATCTAAAAATTTGGAAGGTTTTATTTTTACATTAGACATGCCAAGTTATTTGCCTTTTATGACCTATTTGGATAATCGGGAATTGAGAAAAGAAATGGCAATTGCTGCTGGCAAAAAAGCATTTCAGAATAACGAATTCGACAATCAAGTAATTACTTTGAAGATTGCTAAATTACGATTTGAACGTGCCAATTTATTAGGTTACAAAACTCATTCTGATTTTGTTCTTGAAGAAAGAATGGCACAAAATCCCGAAAAAGTAAAGTTATTTCTTAATGATTTATTAGCAAAAGCAAAACCTGCAGCCGAACGAGAATTTGCACAACTAACCGCTTTCGCAAAAAAATTAGACGGAATTGATATTCTTGAAAAATGGGATGGTGCTTATTATTCGGAAAAGTTAAAACAAAAATTATTCGATTTTGATGATGAAAAATTGAAACCTTATTTTAAACTCGAAAATGTTTTAAATGGTGCATTTACAATTGCCAACAAATTATTTGGATTGACATTTACAGAAGTTTTTGATATTGATAAATACCACGATGAAGTTACTATTTACGAAGTAAATGATGAATTTGGTGAATTAGTTGCCATTTTTTATGCCGATTTTTTTCCAAGAAAAGGCAAACGAAATGGTGCTTGGATGACCAGTTTTAAATCACAATATATTAAAGATGGAAAAAACGAAAGACCACATATTTCTAATGTTTGTAATTTTACAAAACCTACTGAAACCAAGCCTTCACTACTAACCTTTAATGAAGTAACTACTTTGTTTCACGAATTTGGGCACGGTTTACACGGAATGCTTGCCAACACGGTTTATCCAAGTTTATCAGGAACTTCAGTTTATTGGGATTTTGTTGAACTACCAAGTCAAATAATGGAAAACTGGTGTTATGAGCCTGAGGCATTGGCTATATTTGCTAAACATTATCAAAGTGGCGAAATTATTCCGCAAGAATATGTAACTAAAATTAAAAAAAGTGCAAGTTTTCAAGAAGGAATGGCAACCTTACGTCAATTAAGTTTTGGTTTATTGGATATGGAATTTCATAGTAACAATCCAAACGGAATTACAAATATCAAAGACTTTGAAAAAACAGTATTTAAAGAAACTTCATTGTATCCAGATGTTGCTGAAAATTGTATGAGTGTTTCATTTTCGCATATTTTTGCTGGCGGCTATTCATCTGGATATTATAGTTATAAATGGGCCGAGGTTTTAGATGCTGATGCTTTTGCTTATTTTCAAGAACAAGGAATTTTCGATAAAGAAGTAGCAACGAAATTTAAAAACAATGTCCTTACAAAAGGTGGAACTGAATTACCAATGGAATTGTATAAACGTTTTAGAGGACAAGAACCTAATGCGGAGGCACTCTTGAAACGGGCTGGGTTGATTTAAATAATGAAATAGTTTAAACTTTTTTTTGATAATAAGAAGTTTATAAAGTGCAAAAAAATTACCTCTTAAATTTTAAAAAAAAATTATTTATTGACAAATTGTATTGGTAAACTAGTTTTAACTTGTAAA
>JAYUFJ010000505.1:0-2963 GCA_043738775.1 Flavobacterium sp.
TAATTATTTACTTATAAAGTCTTGTTCTAATTTATGACGACAAACCAATAAAAATTTATTTTCAAGAAAAAATAAAATAACAAGGTTTTTCCCTAAAAGTAATATACATTTGCAAAAAAAATTCAATATTAAAAAAATTTTGTCTAATTAAAATAAAAAAACCTAATAATAAAATAATGAAAACAATTTTGATACTTTTCTTGACTTTGATAAGTTTAAATGTTAACTCTCAAATAGCACCCGCATCAGATTCATCAGAAAATGCAGGACTCAAAATAATTTTTAAATATGATTCTGCGGGAAATCAAATCAAAAGAGAGGCGATTGTAATTAACAATCGCATGAGTAAGGCGGCACCAGCAAAACAAATTAAAGATTTAACTTCTTCTGACTTAAAAACAAGTGATGTTTCTGATGAAATCAAATATTATCCGAACCCAGTTCAAGAGGATTTATTTATAAAATGGATTGAAACAAATAATAAAAAAGTAGTGGATTTACAATTATTCGATTTAAGTGGACAACTACTCAAAACATTTTCAAATTTTAATGGAAATAACACAATGACAATTAATTTTCAAGAATTTCCTGCAGGTTATTTTAACTTGATTTTAAATTACGATACCTCTGAAAAAAAAATATTAAAAATCTTAAAGCAATAAACAATTAAAATTGTTTAATACAAATGCAACATTTTATGAAATTAAAATTATCAATCTCGTTCTTTTTATTATTTAGTTTATTTTTAAAAGCACGAAATTTTCACGACACGCAAGGAAAGTTAGACATATCTAATTCTGGTCAAGCTGTTTATAGTTTGCCTATTTCGATGCCTCCAAGTATTCAAGATGTTGGTCCGGTAATCAATTTGGTTTATACAAGCGGACAAATGGGTGGTATTGCAGGACAAGGGTGGAGTGTAAACTCAATTTCTGCAATTACTAGAATGGCAACCCGAATAGATATTGACGGTTTTATTGATGGGGTTGATTTTGACGATAATGATAAACTAGCACTTGATGGTCAACGATTATTGCTAAAAACAGGTAATTACTGGGAAGATGGATCAACTTATGAAACAGAAGTACAAAGCAACACAAAAGTGGAACTGAAAGGGACAGGTACGTCTATTTATTTCATCGTTACGGCTCCTGATGGTTCTAAATCATTTTATGGAAACTATTTTGGAAATAATGCTTCAGATGTAACAGCTTATTATATAGTCCGATTTGAAGACGTTAAAGGCAATTTTATTACCTACGACTATTTTAAACCTTTCGCAAAAAGCCTGTGTGTTAAGCAAATTAATTTTAGTGCTAATATTTTTAGTAACTCATCACCATTAAATAAAATTGTATTTACTTACAAACAAGCTATTCGAACCGAAAACATGTATATTAAGGGATTGCTTTTTGAAAAAATTGAATTGCTTGATAAGATAGAGGTTTTTACAAACGATTTACTTTTTAAAAAATATCAATTAACTCACGAAACCGACCCCCAACTTGGCTACCAACGTATATCACAACTACAAGAATTTAATGGCGCAAACGAACCCTCGAATCCTGTTACATTTAATTATAATACTACAACCTCTACAAACATAGGTTCTGAATCGATTAAAAATTTCACGAATTCAATTGATTTCAATTCAACTAAAATGGGAGGTGATTTTGATGGTGATGGTCGATTAGATTTTGTAACTAATAACGCTATGTACACCAAATTATTTGATGGCAATAGTACAATTGCGCCTATCAATTTA
The DNA here is from genome assembly GCA_043738775.1 of Flavobacterium sp. Taxonomy (GTDB): domain Bacteria; phylum Bacteroidota; class Bacteroidia; order Flavobacteriales; family Flavobacteriaceae; genus Flavobacterium. The sequence goes on from JAYUFJ010000505.1 coordinate 1,766, forward strand.
CCATTGGAATCTCCAAATTTTGCAATTACAACTTTAACTAATAATAAATTAAATCAATTTCAATCGTTATTGTACATTAATAAACAAAACAATAATACTGGTATAGATTTTAAAGTTTTTAATAAAACAAATGACCAAATAACTCTTAACTATATAAAATCACTTAATTTTAACCTTCAAACAACAATATTACCTCTAGTGAATACTACTGGGACGATACCAGGTGTACAATGTTACAGTTTCTATACCCAATATCCAAATGCAATTTATCATTATGGTATACCACAAACAGCTGAATTAAATTATATCGAAGGTGATTTTGATGGTAATGGTATTAGTGAAATATTAATACGTAGAGGTCCACTAACATACAAAGCGACAAATTATGGATATTCTCCACCACAAGGATATACATTTGATCAAAATCAATGTGACATTCGTTTCGTACCTGTAGATCAACCACAATATTGGTTATTAGACCTAGACCCTAATAAATCAACAGCGCCAGGATCGTCAGGATTTTCAGTACTCACTAATCAATGGGAGGCCAAAGGAACTCCGGGAGATTTCAACGGAGATGGTAGAACTGATTTATTTCAAATTAATGAAAATGGCGATTATAAAATCGTAGATATAACAAGAACACTAAACTATTGTAGGGTCGATTTAATAGGTAGTGGTCGATTAGCCAATTATTCACCAACAAAACAATTAATGTATGGAGATTATAATGGTGATGGTAAAACAGATATAATGATTCCCCAAGGCTCTGGTAGTAATAACGAACGAGATAATAATTTTTGGTATATATATTTTTCAAATCCTAAAATTAATGGAGGCGAATTTTTTTATGAAAATGGTTATTCAATAACCAATTATTGGCCAGACAGTACTGATTGGTTTAACACTGGCAGACAAAATAGTTTTTATTATGCTCTTGATGTAAATAAAGATGGTAAGACTGATATGGTGAAATTTTGGCGAAACAACTTTAAAGTTCCTTATACTATTAATGATCACGACACCCAATGGTATGTTCAAACTTTTATAAATAATATTGGAAAAACAAGTAATCCGGGTTTTATACTTGACTATGAATCACAAACTCAACATACATCAGATAACAATTGGTTGCCTATTCCGCTAGCTTCAAGTTTTAAAAACAATGGTTTAAACAATGAGTTGGTGGTGATGCAAG
>JAYUFJ010000506.1:0-2941 GCA_043738775.1 Flavobacterium sp.
TCACAGGCTAATGATTCTATTAAAACATTTGGAAAACCTTCATTTTTACTTGACATTATAGTGTACAAAGCATTTTTATAAAACCAATTTACATTGACAACTTGTCCGTAAAATAAAACATTATGTTCAATATTCAAGTTTTTACTAAGTTGTTGTAATTCATTTTTTAAAATTCCGTCTCCTAAAAGTACTAATTTAATATTTTTTTGTGGTAAAATTGATTTTGAATAACACAAAATTAATGTATCAAATTGTTTTATAGGTTCATTCATACGACCAACTGCTAAAACAAATTTAAAATCAAATTGAGGCAAATTAGATTCATAATTTTTAAAATCAATTTCAACTGGATTATTTATTTTTAAAACATTTTTATATCCAAAATCAGAAATTATTTTTTTTGAAATAGACTCCGAAACAGTAATAATTTTATAACAATGACTACCTATTTTTCGGGACCAAAATCGACTTTTAGTAAAATACAATGATGTTATAAAACTATGAACTATAATAATTAATGGTGCATTATAAATATATTTTGAAATTATAAATTCTTGAATTGGTTTATTTTTTACGCGAGTATCAATTATAAAATCAAATTTATTGTTTTTAAAAAATCGATACAAAACTTTAAGTCTTGTTAATTTATTAAAAAAACCATTGCTTTTATTTTTTAACTTTCCTAAATTTAATAATTGTCCCGAAAATGGGTATTCAACTTTATCAACAACTATAATATGGTGCACTTTAATACCTTTTTTTTCAAAAAAAACAGATAATAATGCCGATACTTTTTCGGCACCACCACTTGCAAGTTGGTCGGAAACGATACAAATATAAGCTTGTTTGTGGCTCTCTAAATTCAAATTATTTAACTATTTTAGCAAAAATATAACAAAAATAGTGAGAATTTTATTAATAGGAGAGTTTAGTCGGTTACATAATTCATTAAAAGAAGGCCTATTAACTTTGGGTCATGAAGTTTATTTGGTGGGCAATGGTGATAATTTTAAAAATTATCCAATGGATTGGTCAACAAAACCAATTTTTTTTGAAACTAAATTGGGAATTTTAATCAAAAAAAGTTTTTTTAAAATTACCTCGTTTGATTTATCACAATTGGAAATTGCATTGCGATTTTATTTACATTTAAAAAAATTAAAAAATTTTGATGTGGTGCAACTAATTAATGAAGCAGCTATTCAAACCACACCTTTTTTAGAACGTTATTTTTTAAAAAAAATAATAAAAAATAATAAAAAACTTTATTTACTTTGTTGTGGTGTCGATTTTAATGTGATGCAGTATATGTTACAAAAAAAAGAAAGGTATTCGATTTTAAATCAATATTTTGAATTTGATTTTGCAAAACCTGAATTTGATTTTATGTTTGACTTTGTTTCAAAAAAACATAAAAAAACGCACGATTTAATTTATAAAAATTGTGAAGGAGTTATAGCTTCTGATTTGGATTATGTAAACTCGATTAAAAATAATTCAAACTATTTAGGGATGATTCCAAATCCAATAAATACTGATAAAATAACCTATTGTGAAACTAAAGTTAATAGTAGAATTGTAATTTTTTTAGGAATAAATCGAAATACCTATCACGCCAAGGGAATTGTTTTTTTTGAAAAAGCACTTGAAATAATAAAATTAAAATACGGTTTAAAAGTAGAAATAATTGAAACCGAAAACTTACCCTATAAAACATATACAAAGCTATATTCAAAAGCGAATATAATTTTAGATCAAGTTTACAGTTTTGATCAAGGATATAACGCTTTAGAGGCTATGGCAAAAGGAAAAGTAGTTTTTACTGGAGCAGAAAAAGAATTTGAAAAATACTATAACTTAACACAAATTGTAGCTGTTAATGCGTTACCCAATGTAAATTATTTAGTTGATAAATTATCGTTTTTAATTGAAAATCCTCACGAAATTACTGCTATCGGAAAAAGGGCTAGACTTTTTATAGAAAAAGAACACGAATATGTAAAAATTGCTAAACAATATATTGAAAAATGGAATTAATTTCAAAGATTGAACCTCAAAAATTATATTTTTTTATCATAATTTCTTATTAATAATTACATTTGCTTGAATATATTAACTTTTAATTTATGCTATTTAACAAAATAGAATTTGCTTTCTTTTTTCCACTGATATTTTTGTTGTATTGGTATGTTTTTAATAAAAATTTAAAACAGCAGAATTTATTTTTATTAGTAGCAAGTTTTTTCTTTTTTGCTTGTTTTGATTGGCGTTTTTTGTTTTTACTTCTTTTCTCCATCACTTTAGATTTCTCAATTGCACATAAAATATATATTTCTAAACACAATAAAAAAACGTGGCTATGGTTATCAATTATTGTAAATTTATGTTTTCTTGGTGTTTTCAAATATTTTAATTTTTTTATTGATAATTTTTCAGAAGCTCTTTCATTTTTTGGATTTAAGCCTAATTTTTGGTCATTAAAGATTATCTTGCCTATCGGTATCTCTTTTTATACATTTCATGGCTTGTCTTATGTAATTGATGTTTATAAAGACAAAATTAAACCTGTAAAAAGTATTATTGATTATTCTCTTTTTGTTAGTTTTTTCCCCTTGCTTGTTGCAGGACCAATAGAAAGAGCTACTCATTTATTACCACAAATACAAAAAAAAAGAACTTTTTATTATTCAAAATCTGTTGATGGATTAAGGCAAATTTTATGGGGATTAGTTAAAAAAATTATAATTGCTGATAATTGTGCAACTTATGTAAATTTGATTTTTGACAATCCTAATGATTACTCGGGAAGTTCTTTGGTTATTGGTGCAATTTTATTTTCATTTCAGATTTATGGTGATTTTTCGGGCTATTCAGATATTGCATTAGGTACGGCAAGAATGTTAGGTATAGAACTTTTGCAGAATTTTTCGTTTCCATATTT
>JAYUFJ010000507.1:0-2928 GCA_043738775.1 Flavobacterium sp.
ATTTTAGGCAATTCAATTCGTGTAATTTCAAATTCGTAAATATTAGTTTTTCTTGAAGCAATTTCTACTTTAACTCCTGCCCTAGCGTGCTCGTACAAGCGAATTCCGTCTTTTTTTATTGCAGAAAAAACAGGTGGTTTTTGATCAATCTCGCCAATAAACTGTTTTGCAGTTTCATTTATTAAATCATTATTTATATGCGATGTTGGATAAGTGAAATCAATTTCGGTTTCTAAATCATAAGATGGTGTTGTTGACCCGACGGTAATTGAGCCAGTATACTCTTTAAGTTGTGATTGAATTTCAGTAATTTTTTTTGTGAATTTTCCTGTGCAAATAATTAATAATCCTGTAGCTAACGGGTCTAATGTGCCTGCATGACCAATTTTAAAGTTTTTTGGAAGGTTTAAACTTCGCTTTAAAGCGTATTTTACTTTGTTCACGGCTTGAAACGAACTCCAAGTTAAGGGTTTGTCTATTAATAAAATTTGTCCGTTTAAAAAATCTTCGGCAGTTTTCATTAAAATAATTTATTTAGAAGTAAAATAAACCAACAAAATTGTACCCGCAATAATTCGATAATAGCCCCAAGGTTTGAAACCATATTTTTTTATAACTCCAATAAATAATTTTATGGCTAAAAGTGCTACTATAAAAGCAACAGCATTTCCGATTAAAAAGAATTTTAAATTATCACTATTTTGATTCAATAACTGGTAACCTTTAAGTTGTGATTCATCAAATGTTTTTAAAAAAAGAGTGTAAGCAGTTGCTGCAAACATTGTGGGAACAGCTAGAAAAAACGAAAATTCGGCTGCGGTTTCACGAGATAAACCCTGTTGCATTCCGCCAATAATTGAGGCTGCGGAGCGACTTGTGCCGGGCATCATTGCCAAACATTGCCAAAAACCAATTTTTATTGCGTTTTTTATTGTAATGTCTTCATCGTTCGTAATGGTTGGGTTTTTGAAAAAACTATCAATAAACAATAAAACAATTCCGCCAACAATTAACACAATTGCTATAGGAATTGGATTTTCTAAAATAGCATCAATTTTGTCATTGAACAGTTTCCCAAAAATTAAAACAGGTATTACAGCGCAAACCAACTTTATGTAAAAATCGATTTTTGTAAAGTCAAAAAACTTTTTCCAATATAAAACGACTACTGCTAAAATAGCTCCAAATTGAATTCCGACTTGAAAAAGTTTTACAAAATCGTTTTCTTGAATTCCGAAAAAAGAACTGGTAAAAATTAAATGAGCAGTTGACGAAATAGGTAAATATTCAGTTAATCCTTCAACGATTGCTAGAATTAGTGCTTGGAAGTAGTTCATTTAAATTTCAAATTTTAGGTTTCAAATTTCAGATTTGAATAAATCAAAAAAATAAAAAAGTGGTTTAAATTATGATTTTGTTTTTTTAAATATTGAATAAATGGTAATGCCGAAACCAATTAAAATAACAGTTGGTGCTAATCGAATACGTTGAAAATTAAAAACAGCATCGTTGAAAACTGCAGCATTATCATTGCCACCGCCAGCCATTAAAATAAAGCCAAGTACTATAGCTCCAATTCCAATTAATAAAAATTTATAGTTTTCTTTATCAAATAGAAATTCAGGTTTTTTTTCGTTATTTTTATCTTTCATGTTTATAAAATTTTTTGTGACAAATTTTAGGTAGAATCACTTTTTATTAATTAAGTTAATTTTTCTTGCGTACACTTATTGTAAATAGTGATATAGTAAATAGGTATTTTAAATTTCTAAAATTGCTATTGTTAATCAATAAAGATCATCTGTTCGTAAATTCAAAAACCGTTGTGTGGCAAAGTGAGTACTTATCCAGGTTATTAAAGTTCCTAAAAATAAAACTCCCAATAATACTAAAATTGTAAGCATTTGATCTTTAAAAATATCTAAATGTGGGAAATTTACATTTATATATAAAAGAACTCCTATAATTGCTATGATTGCTAAAACCGAACCAATTAAGCCTAGAACAATACTCCGTCGTACAAATGGTTTTCGAATAAATGATTTTGTTGCGCCAACCATTTGCATTGTTTTTATAATAAATCGATTAGCATAAATTGACAATCGCAATGAACTATTAATTAATAAAACAGATATAAAGGTAAAAATTCCGCTAATAATCAAAACCCACATTGTGATTTTTTTTATGTTATCGTTAACTAAAGTAATTAATTGTTTGTCGTAAACAACATCAGCTACCATTGGGTTAGCACGAATTTGACCTTCGGCTTTACCAAAACCAGGATTGGTTACATAATCGGCTTTTAAATGAATATCAAAAGAATTTTGAAGCGGATTACCTCCTAAAAACTCAATAAAATTATCTCCTACAATGTCTTTATGATCTTTTGCGGCTTGCTCTTTTGAAACATATTTACAATCTTTTGCGAATTTTGACACTTTCATATTAGCTTCAAAAGCCTTAAAAACACTATCATTAGCCTCGTTTTTAAAAAAAACAGTCATAACAATATCCTCTTTAAAATTATCAGACAATCGTTTGGAGTTAATAATAAATAAACCTAACATTCCTAGTAAAAAAAGCACTAAAAAAACGCTTAATACTACTGAAAAATAAGAGGTAATTACTCTACGTTTTTGAAATTTATCAAATGATGAAGCCATAAATAGGTATTTTGTACGCAAAAATAACAAACAATTTGTTTAATCATACTTTCTAACGTTTAAAGTTTCAATTTTAGTACAATAAATGTAAATTTGCAACAGTTTTTCCAGATAGAATATTTTTTGTAAGTTATTTTTCTTGCAACAAAATTTTAAATCTGAAGTCTAAAATTTAAAAAACAAATGAAATACAATCCGAGCGAAATTGAAGCCAATTGGCAAAAATACTGGGCAAACCACAAAACATTTGCAGCGAGTAACATAT
>JAYUFJ010000508.1:0-2915 GCA_043738775.1 Flavobacterium sp.
TAAATACAATAAAAAAACAATTCCTTACATACAAATTGAAGAATTTAAAAAGCTTAAAAGCCCTATTATTTTTCATTTACAATTTTAGAGTTAAATTTATCATAACCAATACAATAGGCATTTTTTATATGACTAATATTAAACTCTTTTTGTTCTCTAGTATCAAAAATAATAGGGCTTTTAAGCTTTTTAAATTCTTCAATTTGTATGTAAGGAATTGTTTTTTTATTGTATTTAACTAAAAGACTCTCAATTGGTGATTGTGCAAAAATTGTCGTAGAAAAAAAGAGTAAACTGAATAAATATTTCATAACATATTTTTTATTATGACGTTTTTTATATGATTTCCTTACATAATTAACTAATCATTTTTGATTGAGAATTAAAGCTAACTAATTTACTTTTCAAAATCTTCATATCCTGGCGATCTTTTTTATTCAAAACTTTTGCATAATGTTTTGTTGTACTCAACTTCAAAAATATATTTATAAAACATATTTGATTGATATTTTTTTATAAAATGTAAAAATATTACTATTTCGTTTTTAATCCAAAAGTATAACCAATGCTTACATTTATAAAAAATGGTGAATTTGAAATTCCAATATTATTGGCTTGTTGAATTTCACTTTTCCCAGTTTTATAGTTTTGGTATTTGCACTAAATAATTATCAAAAATGTACATAATAAATAAAAATTCAACATTGAATTCGAAGGTGAAAAAGAAGGTAAAAAAAATGCTAAATATAATGTTTCGAAAAAAGTAAAAAACGATTAAAACAAATTGGATTCAAGTAGATGGTAAAATTAACTAAATGTTATTTTATTAAACCAAACTTTTTACTATAAGTAATAGCATAATTGTCTATTAAAATTTTAAATTATTATAATCCTAAAATTTGTGAAGCATGAACTTTGGTTTTAACATCCGATATAACTTCGGTAATAACTCCATTTTCGTCAATTACAAATGTTGTTCTATGAATGCCGTCATATTCTTTTCCCATAAATTTTTTAGGACCCCAAACACCAAAAGCTTGAATAACATTTTTATCTTCATCTGCCAATAATGGAAAAGGGAAATCATATTTGTTTTTAAAATTACCTTGTGCTTTTGCATTATCAGCACTAACACCCAATAACGCATAATTATTGGCTTGAAAACGTTCGAAATTATCTCGTAAATCACAAGCCTCAGCAGTACAACCTGGTGTATTTGCTTTTGGATAAAAGAATACTACCAATTTTTTGCCATAATAATCAGCTAGTGTGTGTAATTTTCCATCTTGGTCAAGTGCCGAAAAATTTGGGGCTTTATCACCTTTTTTTAATGTTGTCATAATTTAATTTTTATGTTATCAAAAATAATTAATAAAAGTACATCGTTTTCTATAAACTTCTGGTTTAAAATTTTTCCAAAGTAATTGAATAGGTATATTATCTGCCAACTCAGGTGTTCGAATGCAATTTACAATTCCTTTTTGTTTAAAAGTCTTGTGATTTTCTTTGAATAAAATGGCGTGAACTCCTTTATTTTGATAATCTTGATGAACTCCAATTAAGTAAAACAATACAGTTTTTGAATGTTTACGAGCTTTTAATAAATGAAACAGTCCAAAAGGAAATAATTTGCCTTTTGCTTTTTGCAATGCTTTGGAAAATGAAGGCATAACTATGCTAAAAGCAACTAACTTTTGGTCTTTATCAAGTACGAATTTAATAAATTCTGGATTAATAAAACTAATGTATTTTTTTTTGAAAAATTCTTTTTGTGACTCTGTTATAGCTACAAATGAAGATAAATTGGCGTATGAAGAATTAAACAAATCGAACATTTTATCAACGTAAGGTAAAATATCTTTGGTTTTAGTAAAATTTAGCTCGGTTACTTGATACCGCTTTTTAATAATTTCTTGCGCTTTATCAAAAAATTCAAGTTTTACGTTTTCAAATGGAAACTTATTTTCAACAAATTCTTTTTCAACTTTATAACCTAGCTCTCGCAAATGAGAAACATAATATGGGTAATTGTACCAAGTTATCATAGAACCAATTTCATCAAATCCTTCGGTAATTACTCCAACTTTATCTAAATTTGAAAATCCCATTGGACCTTCAATATTTGATAAATTATTATTTTTTCCAAATTCAATAACTTTTTCAAGTAACAATTTGGTAACTTCTACATCATCAATTACATCCCACCAACCAAATCGAACTTTTGGTTTTTGCTGTATATTTACTTCATTCCAATTAACTATGGCACAAATTCGACCTGCAATTCGATTATTTTTATAGGCCAAGTAAAAGTGAGCATCGGCATTTTCAAATACCGGATTTATTTTTTTATCAAAAGTCTCCAACTCATCATTTATTAATGGTGGTACCCAAAACGGATGGTTTTTGTATAATTCCATCGGAAATTTTACAAACGCAATAAATTGCTTTTTAGTAGTAACTTCAACTATTGAAATCATAGGTTTGAAGTTGATTTTGTAGATTTCGATTTTTTCGATTTAATTTTTTTAGCATTTGGCTTGTCCTTAACAGACTTTAATTCATCTAATTTAATCTCATCGGTTTGAGATCCAGCTTTTTCTTCGGTAGAAGTTGTTTTTTCAACAGGAGCATTTATATCAACTGCGTCAATACGCTTATTTACTTTTTCGATATTCTTTGTTGGATTGGCTTTATCGAACTCTTTTTGGTTTTTTTCTTCTAATTTTTTTGCTTTCGCTTTAGCTTTTTCTTCGGCTTTAAGCGCCTTTTCTTTTTCTTCTTTTAATTTTTGGGCGGCTTTTTCATCTTTAGTCAATGGTTTTTCTTTAACATATTTAACTTGTTTATAATTTAAGTCATTGCGCCAAGATACTCCAATTCCGGCATACAATAAACTTGGCGAATCTTTAAAATTT
>JAYUFJ010000509.1:0-2901 GCA_043738775.1 Flavobacterium sp.
TAAATTATGGCACAAGCAGTTAAAAAACAGGCTTTAGGTCGAGGATTATCGGCGTTGTTGAAAGATCCAGATAATGATATAAAATCGGTTGATGATAAAAATGCTGATAAATTAGTTGGAAGTATTATTGAAATTGATATTGATTCTATAGAAATAAATCCGTTTCAACCACGAACCAATTTTAATGAAGATTCTTTACGCGAATTGGGTTCGTCGATAAAGGAACTTGGTGTAATTCAACCCATTACTGTTAGAAAACTAGATTTCAATAAATACCAATTAATATCGGGCGAGCGTAGAATGCGAGCTTCGAAATTAGTAGGCTTAACAACCATTCCTGCTTACATTAGATTGGCTAACGATAACGAATCGTTGGTAATGGCGTTGGTTGAAAATATTCAACGTCACGATTTGGACCCAATCGAAGTTGCATTATCTTATCAAAGATTGATTGATGAAATTAAACTTACACAAGAACAAATGAGTGAAAAAGTAGGTAAAAAACGATCTACAATTACGAATTATTTGCGTTTATTAAAGTTAGATCCAATTATTCAAACCGGAATTCGTGATGGTTTTATATCTATGGGTCACGGACGAACTATAATAAACATTGATAATCAAGAGGTTCAAACGGATATTTATCAAAAAATTGTAAGTCAAAATTTATCGGTTCGTGAAACAGAGGTTTTGGTTAAAAAATATCAAGAAAGTTTACTTCCAAAAGATGCAAAACCAAAAAAAGTAATTACTTTTGAAGTTACTGAAACCCAACAAAAAAACATAACCTCGTTTTTTGGCACTAAAGTTGGAATTAAAATTGCAGCTAATGGAAAAGGAAGCATTTCTATTCCATTTCAATCGGAAGAGGAATTTAAACGGATTTTGAAATTAATTAACTCTTAGTGAGAAATTTAGTTTACATATTTTTATTTTCAATAAGTTTTTCGTTTGTTTTTGCGCAAAAAAAATCAAAAAAAGTTCAAGAAATTCTTGTTGCTGATACAATTACTGTAAAAGTAAATCCGTTAGCTCCAGCTAAAGCTGCTTTTTATTCGGCAATTTTACCCGGATTGGGGCAAGCTTATAATCGAAGTTATTGGAAAATTCCAATTGTTTACGCAGCTTTGGGAACTACAATTTATTTTTACATAACTAATGATAATAAATATAATGATTTTCGCAATGTTTACAAGCGACGATTAGAGGGCTTTAATGATGATCAATACCAATATTTAGATAATGACAGGTTAATTGCTGCTCAAAAATTTTATCAAAACAATCGAGATTTATCTGCACTTTTAACATCTTTATTTTATGTACTAAATATTGTTGATGCTAATGTAGATGCGCATTTGAGTCAATTTAATGTAAATGATAAACTAACTATTAAACCTGATTTATATCGAAATGATTTAACTAGAAAACAAAATGTTGGGATAGTAATAACCTATAATTTTTAGTTAAAAAAATAAAATAATTGTAACAATTTACAATTATAAGAAACTAATTTTAAAAATGAAAATAGCACTTTTAGGATACGGTAAAATGGGAAAAGTAATTGAAAAAATTGCTTTGCAACGCGGTCACGAAATTGTTTTAAAAAAAACCGAGTTGAATTTATTTGAAGGCTTACTAGAAGCTGATATTGCCATAGATTTTAGTGTTCCAGATGCAGCAGTTGATAATATTAGTGAATGTTTAAAAAATAATATTCCAGTAATATCCGGAACAACCGGTTGGTTGCAAAATTATTTGGAAATTGAAAATCTTTGCAAAGAAAAAAAAGGAAGCTTTATTTATAGTTCCAACTTTAGTTTGGGCGTAAATTTATTTTTTCAATTAAATGAAAATTTAGCAAAAATGATGCGAAAATTTTCACAATATAAAGTTTCTATAGAAGAAATACATCATACACAAAAATTGGATGCACCAAGTGGAACAGCAATCTCACTTGCAAATCAAATAATTGAAAATTCAGAATATAATAATTGGTCGTTAAACCAAAATAACTTTCAAAATGAAATTTATATTGACGCTAAACGTATAGAAAATATTCCAGGAACACACAGTGTAAATTACAATTCTGATGTGGACTCTGTTGAAATTGTACATACAGCTCACAACCGAGAAGGTTTTGCTTTAGGAGCGGTAATTGCTGCAGAATGGTTAATAGGTAAAAAAGGAATTTTTACAATGAAAGATGTTCTCGAGTTAAACTAAAAAAATAATAACTATCCGCCTTTTTAAACCTTAATTTATATTAAGGAATTGAGATGAGGATTAAAACCAATACTATTATGACAATTTATCAATGGCTAATTTTTTTCTTACTAATTCAAATAGTGCATTTTGTAGGAACTTGGAAATTATATGAAAAAGCAGGACGAAAATCTTGGGAAGCAATAATTCCAATATACAATGCTATCGTTTTAATGAAAATAATAAACCGACCAACTTGGTACACTTTTTTACTGTTTTTACCTGTTATAAACTTAATTATGTTTCCGGTTATTTGGGTTGAAACGCTTCGAAGTTTTGGTAAAAATTCTAATTTAGATACTTTTTTAGGAATAGCAAGTTTTGGATTATACATTTATTATGTTAATTATACTCAAGATGTAACCTATATTAAAGATAGAAGTTTAACCGCAACATCTAAAGTGGGTGACACCGTAAGTTCACTTTTATTTGCAGTAGTTGTAGCTACCTTTGTACATACCTATTTTATACAACCATTTACAATACCCACACCATCGCTCGAAAAATCGTTATTAGTTGGTGACTTTTTATTTGTAAGTAAATTTCATTACGGAGCAAGAACTCCAATGACTCCAGTTGCAGCACCAATGGTTCATGATACCTTGCCATTGTTAAAGGTAAAGTCGTATTCAATGTGGC
>JAYUFJ010000510.1:0-8012 GCA_043738775.1 Flavobacterium sp.
CGAATATGCTTTTATCAGAAAAACAATTGGAGTTAAAAGGTGCTACTTTTTATAAAATCAATCGTGGTGGCGATATTACCTATCACGGGCCGGGGCAAATTGTAGGTTATCCTATTTTAGATTTAGAAAATTTTTTTACCGACATTCATAAATACCTTCGTTTTTTAGAAGAAGCCATAATTTTAACCTTAAAAGAATACGGTTTAGAATCGGGCAGGAGCGAAGGAGAAACAGGAGTTTGGCTAGGCATTGGCACTCCGTTTGTTCGAAAAATTTGCGCATTGGGCGTTCGTGCCAGCCGTTGGGTAACAATGCACGGGTTCGCAGTAAATGTAAATACCGATTTGGGTTATTTCGACAACATAATTCCGTGTGGTATTCGAGGCAAAGCCGTTACAAGCTTAAATATTGAATTGGGTGTTGAAAAAGTAGATGAAGATGAAGTAAAATCTAAAATTTTAAAGCATTTCAAAATACTTTTTAAAAGTGAAATGATTTAAAACCTTACTTAATCATTGGGCAATAAACGAAAACTCATTCGATGGTATTTAGAAACTCCATATTTTAAAATTGCATCGCGATGTTCTTTCGTAGGGTAACCTTTGTTTTTTTTCCAGTTGTACATCGGAAACTCTTTGTCAATTTTATCCATATAGTCATCGCGATATGTTTTTGCCAAAATTGATGCAGCAGCAATACTTAAATATTTCGAATCGCCTTTAACAATTGTTTTATAAGGAATTCCATTAAACACTCCTTCTTTCGGATTTATGTGTTTTTGAAAACCTGCTGGTTTAACTTCACTAAAACGATTTCCATCTACTATTATATATATAGGTGTAACATTTAAATTCGAAATCGATTCTTGCATTGCCAAAATTGATGCATTTAAAATATTTATTTCATCAATAATTGTTGAATTTACAAATGAAACAGCAAATGACAGCGCTACTTCTTCTATTATGGGTCTTAATAACTTTCTTTTACTTTCCGAGATTGCTTTCGAATCATTAATTGATTCGAAATATTTTTTTAATACAACATCAGTAGAAATTACTTTAGTATAAAAAGGGTTTATCACAGCAGCTGCAACAACTGGACCTGCTATACAACCTCTTCCAGCTTCATCGGTACCACATTCGAGATCAAAATTTGAATAACTTAAATTTAACATTGTCTATTTTTCACAAATTTAACATAATTTACGCAACCAATAACATTAATTTGTATCAATAAATAGTATTGCAATTACAACGGTGTAGGCATCTCTTGAAAAGTTTAACATAAAAAAAAATAATATTCAGTCGTATTATTTGGTTTATTAAGAAATTATTAAGAGATTTGCGAAATAACTAACTCAAATAAAAAAATAATATGAGATCGAAGTTCAAATGGATTTATGCGCTACTTGTAGCGATTACAATGCAGTTCTCTTTCGCGCAAGAGAAAACTGTAACAGGTACTGTTTCGGATAACTTAGGCGTTTTGCCTGGTGTAAACGTATCAGTTAAAGGGTCAACACGTAGAGTGTCGACAGATTTTGATGGTAAATATGCTATCAAAGCAAAAGAGGGAGAAGTTTTAGTATTCTCTTTCGTTGAAATGGCAAATGCCGAAAAAACGGTTGGTGCATCTAATACCGTTAACGTTAGCATGAAAGCAGCTGGACTTCTTAATGAAGTTATCGTTGGTGCTATAGGTATTAAAAGAAAAGCTGTCGAACTTTCGTATAAAGCTGTTGTAGTAAGTGCAAAAGAAATTAATCAAACTTCACCTATCAATGCCGTTACGGCTTTGGCTGGTAAGGTTTCTGGTTTATCTATTGCAACACGTGACAATGGAATTAATCCATCAACAGGAATTGTGTTAAGAGGTTACAAATCTTTATCTGGAAACAACCAAGCTTTAATTGTTATCGATGGAGTAATTCAGGCAAATAGCGCCTTGAATAATTTAAATCCGAATGACATCTTAAGTATTAACGTTTTGAAATCAAGTAATGCTACTGTACTTTATGGTGCCGAAGGTGCAAATGGTGTTTTAATTGTTACAACTAAACAAGGTTCAAATAAAAAAATTGAAGTTACAGTCAACTCAAGTATGGTGCTTGAACAGGTGAAGTATTTCCCTGAATTACAAACAACATTTGGTCCAGGATTTAACAACTTGTATGATCCAATTGAAAACACAAACTGGGGGCCTCGTTTTGATGGATTACCAAGACGTATAGGGCCAATTTTGGCAGATGGAAGTTTTCAAACTGTAAATTATTCCGCGGCTAAAAATGGTAGAAAAAACTTTTTTGTTGATGGTGTTACTTTAACAAATAGTGTTTCGTTAGCAGGTGGTGATTCAAAATCTAATTTTTACTTTTCAGCTCAAAGAACTGATGTTTCTGGTATTACACCAGGAGATCAATATCGTAGAGATAACTTTAGATTAAATGCCTCAACTAAAGGAGAAAAATTAACAGTATCTACTGCGGTTTCTTTTTTTGACGACAATACTAATGTAGTAGGTACAGGTGGATACCAAAATAGAGACATTTTTTGGAATATCTTAAACACTACAGCAGTAGTGAATTTAACAGATTATAAAGATTGGAGAAATGATAAATTTTCTACTCCTGATGGCTATTACAATGATTATTACCAAAATCCTTATATGATTGTTGATATTGCTAGAAATAAAACTCGAACAAATAGATTATTCGCAAATGTTAAGCTTGATTACACAATAAATAAATACTTGTCTGCAACTTATAGTTTGGCGGGTACTTTTTTTAACTCTAATCAAAAAAATACAAGAGATGCAATTACTTATAATCCTATTTTATCTCCACGACGAGCATTAAACAACACGCCAGCTTCTGTTGCTTTGCAAGATATATCAAGTCGAAGAATAAACTCTGATTTTACAGTTAAATTTGACAAAGATTTTGGAAAATCATTCAACGTAAAAGCGGTTGTAGGTACAAGTGCAGCTACAATTGAAAATAACAGATATACGCAAGCTGCCCAAGGATTACAAATACCAGGGTTGTATGATATTTCTACACGAACTGGTGAAATTTCAGGTGTAACTACTGCTGCTGAAAGACGTCTCTATGACTTAACAAGTGGTGGAAACCGTGAGACAGTTCAACATAATTTTGGTGTTTATGGTGATTTAACATTAGGATACAATAAATATTTATTTTTAAATGGTGCTTACAGAGCGGATAGAATATCCACTTTGAGTGCTAATTATTCTAAATTTTATGGAGGTGGTTTAAGTTTAATTTTAACTGAAGCTATTCCTGGTATTAAAGGTGATTTTTTAAATTTTGCAAAAATAAGTACTGGTTTCTCATTAACGGGTAACTCAACTACTCCAAGTGTAGGTTGGACAAATGAATTGTTTACTACGCCAAGTGGATTTCCTTTCGGATCGACAGTTGGTTTTTCAAACCCTACTTACTCAGTTAACCCTAGTTTGACCCCCGAATTAGTAAAAAACAGGGAAATAAATACTGAATTTGAATTTTTTAAAAGTAGAATTAAATTAGGGGTTTCTTATTATATCTCTAATGCTACTAATCAGTTTATTTCTTCTGATGTCTCTTATGCTTCTGGTTCTAGTATTTACAGAACTAATGCTGGTGAGATTCAAAATAAAGGTTTAGAAATCGATTTGAATTTTGTACCAGTTTCAACTACCAATTTTACTTGGTCTTTTGGAGGAAATGTATCTAAAATTCAAAATGAAGTACTTTCGTTAACCGATGGTGCAAATAGAGTTTCGATAGGAGGTTTAGGGGCTAGTGATGTTGGTTTATATGCTCAAGTTGGGGCTTCTTATCCTGCTATTTTTGCTACTGCTTATGTAAGAGATGATCAAGGACGTATTGTAATTGATGCAGCTACTGGTAATCCTAAACAAAGTTCTGAACTTAAAAATTTAGGGTCAACAACTCCTAACTTAGTGGTTGGTTTAAATTCAACAGTTAGGTATAAAAACATTACATTGTCTGCGGTTGCTGATTATAGAACTGGACATGTTTATTACAATGACTTAAACGATGCTTTAGAATTTACAGGTTCAACTCAATATGGTGCATCTTCAGGACGTCAACCATTCGTAGTTCCAAATTCATCTTATGAGTCTTCACCAGGTGTTTATACCGCTAATAATAACATTCCAACTTCTTCAGGAGGTTACGATTATTTTTATGCTGTGTACAACAACATTAAAGAAAATTATGTAGTAAATGCTACAACTTTCAAATTAAGAGAGGTTGTTTTAAGTTATGATCTTCCAAAAAAATATTTGGATAAAACATTTATTAAAGGTTTTACTTTTGGATTAATTGCCAGAAATATCGTAATGTTGCGATCAGCACAAAACAAAATTACAGATCCTGAATTTACAAATGCATCAGAACAAGCTTCAGGTTTCGGTACACAAAAACAATTACCACCTACTGGATCTTATGGTTTTAAATTAGACGTTAAATTTTAATTCAAATAAAAATGAAAATATTAAATAAATTATGTTTGGCATTATTTGCAGTTATTTTGACTACTTCATGTAGTGATAATTACTTCGATGTAAATGCTGATGTAAATAACCCTACATCATCAACTCCTCCGTTAACACTTCCTGTTGCTCAAAAGCAAACTATGGATGTGTTAGAAGGTAATTACAATTCATACAACACTTTAGGTAATTTATGGACTTACCAATGGGCTGCAGCAGCTGATTTCGCCTATTTTCAAGATGAAACTAAATATATTGTAAACAGTACTTTTAGAACTCAAAATTTTGAAATAGCTTATGTTTTGCCAATGGCAAATTATAATTATGTGGCAAGCAATACTGATCCTAAATATATTAATTTTAAAGCTATAGCAAAAATTATGCTTGCTTTTCATTTTCAATATTTAGTAGATGCCTATGGAAATGTTCCTTACAGTGAAGCATTTCAAAGAGGTGCAAACACGAAACCAAAATATGATAATGCTCAAGTAATTTACAATAGCTTAATTGCTGATTTGACTGCTGCTCAAAATCTAATTTTATCTGCCCCTTCAACGGCTTTACAAGTTGGTTCTGCTGACATTATGTGTGGTGGTGATATGACCAAGTGGGGTAAGTTTGCAAATTCATTGAAACTACGATTAATGTTACGACAGTCTTCAAAAGCAGGTAACTCTATTACTGCTGCAACTTTAACTTCAAATATAAATGCCTCGTTCGGATTTTTAGGAGTGGGTGAAACAGTATATTGTAATCCTGGTTATGCTTCATTAGTTGCATTGAAGCAAAACCCTTTCTGGGATGCCTTTAAACTTGATAGTAATGGTACTGTAGCTGCAAATGGTGGTGCTACTAGAGCTACTCCTTATGCAGTCGGCAACACCCTTATGCAAAATACTGATTTGAGAAAGCCATTAATGTGGAAAAAAGTGGGATCTAATTACGTAGGTATTGAGCAAAATGGTCTTTCATTTTTATCTCTTACTCAAGGTAATGTATCCCCTATCGGTGACGGTATATTCAAATCTGCAAATATGTCAGGTATTGTAATGCAGTCTGCAGAAAGTTTATTTTTGCAAGCCGAAGCTGCTGCACGCTTTGGTGTATTTGGTAATGATTCAAGTCTATACCAACAAGGTGTTCAAGAAAATTTCAATCAATTAGGTGCTGGTAATGTACCTGCATCAGAATTTTCTTTAACAGGAAGCTTGTACTACGATCCAGCTAATCCACCTGCATTAAAATTAAAAGCTATCATCAAACAGAAGTTTATTGCTTTAGTTAGTACAAATGGCTACGAAAACTGGATTGAATATAGAAGAACTGGTTATCCATCTGACTTACCTGTTGCTAAATTTTATCCTGGGGCTACCCCTGTTGCAGCTAATATTCCAGTGAGATTGTTATATCCTTCATCTGAAGCTGGAACTAATCCTAATGTTCCAGTACAATCTACATCAGATGCTTTTAATTCAAAAGTTTTTTGGCAAAATTAATTAATTTTTAATCTATATTATTATGAAAAATGTATTTAAATTTCTTTTCATTTCACTGTTAGCGTTGAGTTTTTCATCGTGCGACCTTGGAGGTGATAAAGCACTAGATTTTGGTTCTGGCGCTTTTTTAACGCAGTTCACTACAGCTGATAAACTTGCTTTTTTTAACAAGGATTTAGGCACTGTATACACTTATGACATTCCAATAACTCTTGTTGGCGGTAATGGTTTAGCTTTGAATAGTGATACTTCAATTGTTTATGAAGTTGATCCTACTTCTACAGCTGTATTAGGGACTAATTTTGATTTTGTTATACCAGGTTTTAAAGCAACAATTCCAGCTGGTAAAACTTTTACTAGCGTACAGATAAAAGTTTATTCTGCTACATTAAATGATCAAATGCCTCCTAAAGTTATTTTAAAAATGAAATCTGCTACTTCTGCAGGTGGTCAAAATGTATTGGTAACTGGTGGAATTTTTAAAACAACAGTTACTTTACAAGCACAATGTAGCTCAGATTTGGCTGGAAATTATTCATTAGTGACTACTCGTTTAGGAACTGGTGCGACATATCCTTTCGCAGTTGAACCAGTTGTGGCCACTAATAATGCTGCTGAATATTTAACAAATACTACTGGTCCTTATTTCCCTACTCCTGGTACAGGTTCTATTCCAACCGCGCAAATTCCTCCATCTAATGCTGGATTTACGTTTAACGATGTATGTGGCAGACTAAAACTAAAACCTAATCAAACATTGGCTAGTTATTACAGTAATGCAGTAAGTCAGTCTGATGCAGAATATGCAACTAGTGTTATTTCCACTGTGAATGTTGGTGGAGTTCCTAAAAAAGTAATGACTATCTATTATTCAGTTAATTTTGCTTCAGGCTTAAGAGGTTACAAAGCTGTTTACACTAAAATTTAAATAAACTAAAATGAAAAATAAATCTTTTTATAAAGTATTTTGTCTTGTAGTAATTACAGCACTAATAGTTTCCTGTAGTTATGACCAAAAAGTGGACGCAGTAGTTCAGGTTGCAAAACCTACAATGACTATAGCTATTGCTCCTACTGCAACTGTTAATGAAGGTGGTAGCTTACCTTTTACATTAACTTTAAGTTCTCCGGTTAGTGAGGAATTCAATGTTTTTATTATGTTAGACGGACAAAAGAGTACCGCAGATAAATTTGATAGTGATGTAAGCTCTTCTACTTCAAGTGCTGCTATTCAAAAAGTGGTTACAATAGCTCCTTTTCAGACTGTTTATAACGGTACCATCAATATTGCAAGTGATGATTTAGCTGAACCTACTGAAATTTTATCATTAATCATAGGTGAGTCTAGAACTACTGCTGTAAATTTCCTACCAGCAACAACTCAAATATCAATAACTAATATTGTTGCTGATGAACTAAAGTTGTCTTTTAATTTCAATAGAACTTTTTCTGCTCCTAATGGATATACAAATTCTTTATGTGCTTTAGTTAGTCCTGTAGCAACTCCAGCTACTGGATATGATGTTGATTTTATTGTTTATAAAGATCCAAGCACAACTCCATTACCGGTTTATGATGCACAAACTAGTGCTTGTACTGAAAAATTAACTATGAAATTAGCAAATTTTACTAATGGTTTGTATCATATCAAAGCAAATTTATATACTAATGGAGATTTAGATACTGTTAGTCTTATAAATAGCATACCACAATTTAATATTCCGATAACGGTTGATTATTTAAGATCGGGTTCTATTAATGCAGGCACTTATACTCAGGAGGCATCGAATTTCTTTACTTCGGCAACTGCGGTAGGTTCTGAAAATCCTGTGGTTGATGTTTTAATTTCAACAGTTGGTGGGGTTCGTAAATTTACAATCAAAAATACAGCAGGAGTCGTTTCTGCAAGTGGTAAATTTCATAATTCACACAAAAATTAATAATATTTTTTTTAATTATAAACCGCTCATTTATGAGCGGTTTTTTTATTTACATAAA
>JAYUFJ010000511.1:0-2882 GCA_043738775.1 Flavobacterium sp.
AAAAAAAGGTGTTTTGTGGTGGAGTATTCACAAAATTTTGAGCGAAAAAGAAAACAAAACCAAATATTTGTTTCTTGAAAACGTTGACAGGCTTTTGATATCGCCATCAGGACAACGTGGTCGAGATTTTGCAATAATTCTAAAAAGTCTAAACGACTTGGGTTACGCAGTTGAATGGCGAGTTGTAAATGCATCAGAATACGGAATGCCACAAAGAAGAAAAAGAATTTTTATTTTGGCATATTTGCAAGATTCAACAATTCATAATGAGATAAAAGAAACAAATCCAATTGATTGGATTCTAAAAGACGGAACATTAGCAAATGCGTTTCCAGTTCAATCAGATAATATTTTATTTCCAAAAGAGTTTGAACTCAAAGGCGATATTGTTGAAATTTCTGAAAATTTCAACATAAACGGCAAAACAGGAATGTTTGAAAACACAGGAATTATGATTGACGGAATAGTTACAACAATCAAAACAAAACCAAGTTACGAAGACAAATTTACAATCTTAAAAGACATTATTCAAAACGGAGAAGTAACCGAAGAATTCTACATAAACGAGGAAGATTTAGATAAATGGTTTTACTTAAAAGGCGCAAAAAAAGAAATGCGTAAGAACGCACAAGGTTTTGAGTATAATTATAGTGAAGGCGGAATGATTTTTCCTGATTCTTTAGACAAACCATCGAGAACTATAATAACAGGCGAAGGCGGAAAATCTGCATCGAGATTTAAGCACGTTATAAAAGTTGAAAAAGGATATAGAAGGTTGTCGCCAGTTGAATTGGAACGCCTAAATATGTTTCCAGATAATCACACAAAATTTGACATAAATAAATATAATTTAGGCGTTCCCCAAGGGTCGGGCTTTTCGTTCCAATCTTTTTTGGCTGAAAAAGCCAAAAAAGGATTTCCTCTTCAATCCCTAACGCAAAACCGCAATAAATATGAACATTCAGGAATTAATTGAAAATCTAAAAAAAAGTAAATCAAAAGGATTTCAAATAGAAAAAACAAATGGTATTTTAACATCAACTTGGTTGATTTACTTGAAGAAAGATAAATATTATTACTTTGATATAAATCAAAAAATTGAATTTATTGAACAATATTGTTATAATGAAATAGAGTTAATTAAAGAATTTAGTAGTGGTAAATTTAATATTGAGGAATTTATAAATTAATTTGATATTGAATTCTTCTATTTTTTATTCTTTCTTCTAATTCATCTAAAGTTAGAAATGCAAATGAAGAACCTTTTTCATTTAAACTTACAAAACAAAATCTAAATCTTGAACCAAGAATTTTTCCGAAATTAAATTCATTTTCTGTTGCACCAAAAAAGAAACCTTTTGGATTTTCAGGTAAATATTTTTTTGTGGTTTTTAATTCTACTAAAATTATATCTTCTAAATAGGTTTGAACAAATTCAGTATCAACAATTTTACCAACCATTTCAGGAACATAAATTAAATCAAATGCTTGAAGAAACCTATGTTCAATATTTAATAAATCTAACAATTCTTTTTTAGTTGATAAATCAATTTTAAAAAATCCAGTTGAATTTTCTATTAAATAATTTACTCCTTCTTTTTCTGTAACATTATTCGATAATGTCAATACAAATGAGTGTTTTCTTGACATTATTTTTCAGATTTTATTTCATAATTTTTAAAACTATGTTTTGGATTTATAATTTTAAAATCTAAAAGTTCAGAAATATTTATTTCAAATACTTTAGCAAATACAGCCATATTTGAAAGAGAAATATTTCTTTCTCCTCTTTCTATCATTCCGATATAAGTTCTATGAAAACCTGTCAAAAAGGATAATTTTTCTTGGCTTATGTTTTTTTGAAGTCGTAATTGCTTAATTCTATCTCCAAATTCTTTTAAAAGAAATTCATTTATCATAAAAGCAAAACTATACATATTGTATGTTTTGATCAACAGACAATATGTATCATTAAAAAGATGAATTTCTTGGTTAATTGGTTTTGCGTTAGGGATTGCAGAGGAAATCCTTTTTTGGTTTTTTCTACCAAAAAAGATTGGAACGGAAAGCCCGACCTTTAGGTAACGCCCAAAAAATTAAAAGACAACTTTGGTCAAGTTTTAGAAAAGTTTTATTTTGGTTATGAACCAAATTCAAAAGCAGAAGCAGATTTTGCTCAAATTGGAATGGAGTTAAAATCTTCGCCATTAAAGCAACTAAAAAATGACGAATTTCGTTCAAAAGAACGATTGGTTTTAAACATCATTAACTACGTTAATGTTGTTAATCAGAATTTTGAAAATAGCGATTTCTTCAAAAAGAATGCAAGCATTCTTTTGATTTTCTATCTTCATAATGCAGGTTTTGACATTTTAGATTACTTGATAAAATTGGTTGATGAATGGAGTTTTCCATCGACAGATTTAGAAATAATTAAAAAAGATTGGGAATTAATTACAAAGAAAATCGCTGACGGAAAAGCACACGAACTTTCTGAAGGCGACACTTTTTATCTTGGTGCTTGCACCAAAGGTGCAAATGCTTTGTCTGTTAGAAAACAACCATTTTCAGAAATTCCAGCAAAACAAAGAGCATATTCATTTAAGCAAGGATATGTAAATCATATCATTGCATCAATTGCAAACGAAAGTAAAGGAATTTACGGAAAACTAATTCCTAACGCTCAAGTTGCTAAAAAACTAACAATTGAAGAAATTGTAGTTTCTAAATTCAAACCATTTTACGGAAAAACAGAGGAAGAGATTGTAAAAATTTTGAAAATTGACATAAACATAAAAGCAAAAAGTTTCTACGCAAATTTGACAAAAGCAATTCTTGGAATTGAACTTGATAAAGAAATTGAGGAATTTGAAAAAGCAGAA
>JAYUFJ010000512.1:0-7954 GCA_043738775.1 Flavobacterium sp.
ACAAAATCTTCGTGCCAAGTATTTAATACACGCGCCGCAAGTCGTCTTCCAATATATTTTTTTAATCCTGTTTTTGAAACTTTAATTTCTTCAGCAAGGTCAAAAATTTCTAGAATATCTTTATCTCTTTCAAAACCGATTGCTCGGAATAAAGTAGTTACAGGTAATTTTTTCTTTCTATCGATATACGCATACATTACGTTGTTGATATCGGTAGCAAATTCAATCCAAGATCCTTTAAAAGGAATAACTCGAGCCGAATATAATTTGGTTCCGTTTGCGTGAAAAGATTGTCCGAAGAAAACTCCAGGCGAACGGTGCAATTGAGAAACTACAACACGTTCAGCACCATTGATTACGAAAGTACCGCTTGGCGTCATATAAGGAATGGTTCCTAAATATACGTCTTGAACGATAGTTTCAAAATCTTCGTGTTCTGGATCGGTGCAATACAATTTTAATCTTGCTTTTAACGGCACACTGTGTGTTAAACCTCTTTCGATACACTCTTGAATAGTATAACGAGGTGGGTCAACAAAGTAATCTAGAAATTCTAATACAAATTGGTTTCTTGTATCAGTAATTGGAAAGTTTTCCATGAAGGTGTTGTACAACCCTTCGTTGCCTCTTTCATCTGATTTTGTTTCTAATTGAAAAAAATCTTTAAACGATTTTACCTGAACGTCCAAGAAATCTGGGAAGTTTGGGATATTTTTCGTTGAGGCAAAATTCAATCTTTCAGTCTGATTTGTTATCATCAATGGAGAAAATTTTGATTTAAAAAAAATAATTTTTGTGTAAAACAATGTTATTTATAAAACAATCTATACTTTCTTTTTTTAATCGATACCTCTTTAAAAATCACATAAAAACTAATTTATATTGATTTTCTTTCATCGTACTGACTTAAAAACTTTTTCGTATTTTATATTTTATAATAAAACTTTGATATAATTTTATTATACGAAAAATGGTTTAGGTCATTGGGCACTATACCCAAGACCTAAACCTTGTTCTAAAACTAGGTTGAATTATTTTAATTCAACAACAGCTCCAGCTTCTTCTAAAGATTTTTTCAAACCTTCTGCTTCTGCTTTAGAAACTCCTTCTTTAATATTTGATGGAGCTCCGTCTACTAAATCTTTTGCTTCTTTTAATCCTAAACCAGTTAATTCTTTAACCGCTTTTACAACTGCCAATTTAGAGGCACCAGCTTCTTTCAAAACAACAGTGAATTCTGTTTGCTCTTCGACTGCTGCTTCACCTGGACCATTCGATACAACTACTGCTGCTGCAGCAGGCTCTATACCGTAATCGTCTTTTAAGATTGTAGCTAAATCGTTTACTTCTTTAACTGTTAAGTTTACTAATTGTTCTGCGAATTGTTTCAAATCTGCCATTTTTTCTATCGTTTAAAATGATTTGTATTTATATTTTTTTATTCAGTGCGTTTAATTTATAATTCAAGTAGTGAATAGTTACTTAAATTGTTTATTCTGCTTTTTCAAATTGATTCAAAAGTGCAGAAATTACTCTCTGTGCTGGAGATTGAAGTAATCCGATGATTTCTCCGATAACTTCTTCTTTTGATTTCAATGTTGATAAGCTGTCAAGCAAATTATCTCCGATATAAACTTCACCATTGATGAAAGCACCTTTGAATGCAGGTTTGTCGGATTTTTTACGAAACTCTTTAATAATTTTTCCTGGTGCATTTGCTACATCAGCAATAAAAATAGACGAGTTTCCTTTTAATGTAGTTGCCAAATCGCCATAATCATTTGAAGAGGCTTCCATTGCTTTGGCAAGTAATGTGTTTTTTACAACTTCTAATTTAATACCAGCTTTAAAACAAGCTCTTCTTAAGTTAGATGTAGTTTCAGCGTCTAATCCTGAAGTATCTGCAATGTACATAATATTACTATCAGCCAACTTTGCAGTTAAATCCTTTATCGCGATTGATTTTTCTTCTCTAGTCATAATAAAAATGTTTAACTCCCAATTATACTGCTTTAGGATCTAAAGCAATAGCTGGACTCATAGTACTTGTTAAGTAAATTGACTTAATGTAAGTACCTTTAGCCGCAGTTGGTTTCAATTTGATTAATGTTTGAATAATTTCGTGTGCATTGTCAACAATTTGGTCAACACCAAAAGATACTTTTCCAATTCCTGCGTGCACGATACCTGTTTTGTCAACTTTAAAGTCAATTTTACCAGCTTTTATTTCAGTTACTGCTTTACCAATTTCCATAGTTACAGTACCCGTTTTAGGGTTTGGCATTAAACCACGTGGACCTAATACACGACCTAAAGGACCTAATTTACCCATAACTGCTGGCATAGTAACGATAACGTCAACATCTGTCCAACCGTCTTTGATTTTTTGTAGGTATTCATCTAGACCAACGTAATCAGCACCAGCAGCTTTAGCTTCCGCTTCTTTGTCTGGAGTGACTAAGGCTAACACTCTCATGTTTTTACCTGTTCCGTGTGGTAAGGCGACTACGCCTCTTACCATTTGATTTGCTTTACGAGGATCTACACCTAAACGTACGGCAATATCTACAGATTCGTCAAATTTTGCAGAGGCAACAGTTTTTAATAATTCTGAGGCTTCTTTTAAAGAATAAAATTTATTCTTATCAATTTTGGCAACTGCTTCTTTTTGTTTTTTTGTTAATTTTCCCATTTCTATAGTTATTTTTTAGGAGAGTCTCCACCCGTTACAGTAATTCCCATAGATCTAGCCGTACCTGCAATCATTGTCATTGCGGCGTCTAATGTAAATGCATTCAAATCTACCATCTTGTCTTCGGCAATTGTTTTAATTGTATCCCAAGTAATGTTAGCTACTTTTTTACGATTTGGTTCGCCTGAACCTGATTTCAATTTTGCAGCATCCAAAAGTTGAATTGCAGCAGGAGGTGTTTTTACAACAAAGTCAAATGATTTGTCTTTGTATACAGTGATTTGCACTGGTAACACTTTGCCGGGTTGATCTTGAGTTCTAGCATTAAATTGCTTACAAAACTCCATGATGTTAACTCCAGCAGCTCCTAAAGCAGGTCCAACCGGTGGCGATGGGTTCGCGGCACCTCCCTTAACTTGTAGTTTAACTACCTTACTAATTTCTTTAGCCATTTCTTAAAAATTTTACACATTAAACATGGAAGCGAGTAACGTGATTATTATATGTAACAAAAATATTATACTTTTTCAACTTGCATAAAACTCAATTCCAATGGTGTTTTTCTTCCGAAAATTTTAACCATTACTTCAAGCTTACGCTTTTCTTCATTAATTTTTTCAATAGTTCCGTTGAAACCATTAAAAGGACCATCAATTACTTTAACTGTCTCATCTATTTTGAAAGGAATTGATTGTGTATCCGTGTTTACTGCTAATTCATCAACTTTTCCTAACATTCTATTTACCTCAGATATACGTAATGGAACAGGTTCTCCACCTTTCATTTCTCCTAAAAACCCAATTACACTAGGAACTGATTTAATAATGTGAGGGATTTCTCCAGACAAATTAGCTTCAATCATAATGTAACCTGGAAAATATACTTTGTCTTTGGTGATTTTTTTTCCATCACGTACTTGAACCACTTTTTCGGTAGGAACAAGAACTTGAGCAATATAATCTTCAATAGAAAGACGCAAAATTTCGGCTTCAATAAAAGCTTTTACTTTATTTTCTTGACCACTTACGGCTCTAACTACATACCACTTTTTAACATTAACATCAGCCATTGCGAAATTATTATCCTTTAATGAATTTAAAAAATCCAGCTATTGCTTTTGCAAATGCCTCGTCAACTCCCCATGTTGCTAATGCAAACACTACAGAAAAAACGGCAACTACGATGGTTAATCGTTGTACTTCTGCCCATTCTGGCCAAGTTACATTTGATTTTAATTCTTCAAATGCTTCTGAAATATAGTTTAAAACTTTTGACATAATACTAATTTTTTATTGCACGGGCGGAGGGATTCGAACCCCCATCAACGGTTTTGGAGACCGCTATTCTACCCTTGAACTACGCCCGTATATAAAAACCAGTGTCGTTATAAACGTCACTGGTTTTAAAATTTATTTATTGAATTATTCTACAATTTCAGTTACCTGTCCCGCACCTACTGTTCTACCACCTTCACGGATAGCAAAACGCAAACCTACGTTCATAGCAATTGGACTTAACAAAGCAACATTAATAGTTAAGTTATCACCTGGCATAACCATTTCTACCCCTGCAGGTAAAGTTATAACTCCAGTTACATCAGTTGTACGAACATAGAACTGTGGACGGTAGTTGTTATGGAATGGAGTATGACGACCACCCTCTTCTTTTTTCAAGATGTACACTTCAGCTTTAAAAGTTGCGTGTGGTTTTACTGAACCTGGCTTGATAATTACCATACCTCTTTTGATATCGGCTTTATCAATACCTCTTAACAATAAACCAACATTATCACCTGCTTCACCTCTGTCAAGAATTTTACGGAACATTTCAACTCCTGTAATTGTAGAAGTCAATTTTTCTGCTCCCATACCGATGATTTCAACTGGATCACCAGTGTTTGCTATTCCAGTTTCGATACGACCTGTTGCTACAGTTCCACGACCAGTGATTGTAAATGAATCTTCAACCGGCATTAAGAATGGTTTTGCAGTATCACGGATTGGCTCCTCGATCCACATATCAACAGCTTCCATCAATTCAAGAATTTTTGGAGTCCAAGCTGGGTCATTATTCAATCCACCTAAAGCAGAACCTTGAATAACTGGACCATTATCTCCGTCATATTCGTAGAAAGATAACAAATCTCTGATTTCCATTTCAACTAACTCTAAAAGTTCAGCATCATCAACCATATCCACTTTATTCATAAAAACTACCATTCTAGGAATACCAACTTGGCGACCTAAAAGGATGTGTTCTCGTGTTTGTGGCATTGGCCCGTCTGTTGCAGCAACCACTAAAATTGCACCGTCCATTTGAGCAGCACCCGTAACCATGTTTTTTACGTAATCCGCGTGACCTGGACAGTCTACGTGAGCGTAATGACGATTAGCAGTTTCGTACTCTACGTGAGATGTGTTGATTGTAATACCTCTTTCTTTTTCTTCTGGTGCATTATCAATTTGATCAAATGATTTTGCTTGCCAGTAACCAGCATCAGATAACACTTTAGTTATCGCTGCAGTTAATGTAGTTTTTCCGTGATCCACGTGCCCAATTGTACCAATGTTTAAGTGGGGTTTGTTACGATTAAAGGTTTCTTTTGCCATTTTACTTAATTTTAATTATATTATATTTATTAGTGTTCAAATTTTATTTTTATGAATGCAATTATGCATTTTTTTGAGCCAACTACGGGAATTGAACCCGTGACCTCTTCCTTACCAAGGAAGCACTCTACCCCTGAGCTAAGTCGGCAGTTTCCTTGATTCAGGATTATCTCCCGTTGGTCGATGATCCTGCACCGATGGAATCGGTGCTCAAACTTTTAAAACAAATTTACTCGAAAGTAAACTTTCAGATAAATTTTTATTTAAAAGTTTGTGGGGAGAGCAGGATTCGAACCTGCGAAGTTCACACAGCAGATTTACAGTCTGCCCTCGTTGGCCGCTTGAGTATCTCCCCAGTGGGTTTTAAATTCTAGATTGAAGTTTTTAGAAATCTAAAAACATAGTCTTAAATAAAAACCATTTACAATATTTCAATCCTAATTACTTAGGTTAGTTTTAGTTCTGAAATCTAAAATTCAAAACTATATTGAGCCGGCGGAGGGACTCGAACCCACGACCTGCTGATTACAAATCAGCTGCTCTAGCCAACTGAGCTACGCTGGCAATATTCAATAAAAAAAGTCCGCTATTTCTAACGGACTGCAAATGTAGACATTTTTTATATTAATCAAAATATTTTTTGTACTTTTTTATCTAAATATGATTACTTAATTTTTCTTTACGTTTTAAGAGTACTCTTTCTAATGATTCTGATGCTAAATCCATTGCGGCTTCAAAAGTTTTACATTGCTTGGTTACTAAAAAATCGTCACCTGGAACTAAAATTTTTATTTCAACTATTTTATTTTCTTTCTCACTTGTTTTTTCTACTTTTAAAAATACATCTGAAGAAATTATTTTATCGTAATATTTTTCTAGTTTATCCATTCGTTCTTGAATAAAATCTACTAATTTTCCGTCAACATTGAAATTAACTGCGTGCACATTTACTTTCATAAATTTATTTTTTAAGTTTACATTTTGGTTAGGTTACTTTTTATTTCTTGGATGAGTATTACCGTATACTTTTTTTAACTCTGCCAAACTATTGTGCGTATAAACTTGCGTTGACGCTAAGCTGGAATGACCTAACAATTCTTTGACCGAATTTAAATCGGCGCCATTATTAAGCAAATGTGTTGCAAAAGTATGACGCAAAATGTGCGGACTTTTTTTTACTTTCTCAGAAACACCACTAAAGTAATAATTTATTAATCGATAAACAAAAGTTTCATTCAATTTAACACCTAGTTTTGTTAAAAAAAAGTTGTCTTTATCAATAACCTTTTCTAATTGAGAACGTTGCGTTTTATATATCTTTATTTGATTTACAACAATTGGTAAAATTGGAACTATTCGTTCTTTTTCTCTCTTTCCTATAACTTTTATTGTATTTAAATGAATATCAACACTTTGAAACTGCAGGTTTATCAATTCAGCCCTACGAATTCCTGTTGTATAAAAAAAGTCAATTATCAGTTTATCGCGAATTCCGTCGAAGGAGTCGGGAAAGGTGAGTTGATTTAACACTAAATCGACTTCGTTTTCTGAAAAAGGGATTTGAATTATTTTTGGGGTTTTTAAGGCTTTATGTTTTAAAAACGGACTTGATTCTATTTGCTTTGTTTTTAATAAAAATTTATAAAATGCTTTTAATGATTGCATTTTTCTATTTACTGATGAATTTGAAACTCCGGAGTCAACTAATGAAACTATCCAAGTTCGAATTAAATTGTAATTGACTGCTTCCAAAACTTTATTATTAAAATTAATTTTAATAAATTCTTGAAAAAAAATTAAATCTTGATTGTAAGCTAATACTGTATGATTCGAATATTTTTTTTCGAGCCGCAAATAGTCAAGAAAAGATTGTATGTTGTTCAATTTTATTTAAAATTTGGTGATCTAGAAATTTGGCAAAAAAAATCGTTAGTAACAAAGTTAAAACTTTAATTACTAACGATTGAATATAAAGGTAGAAAATGATTAAATATTTTCTAATCCATTTTTCATGTTTTGAATGTAAGCTGCTTTTTGAAACTTCATTCTATTTGTAACAGAAGGTTTGATGAACGCTTGGCGTGAACGTAACTGTCGAACAGTTCCTGTTTTATCAAACTTTCTTTTATAGCGCTTTAATGCTCTATCGATATTTTCCCCGTCTTTAATTGGTATAATTAACATAATATAGACACCTCCTCTCGTTAAGGGTGCAAAAGTAATTAATTATTTTGAATTATGAATTATGAATTATGAATTATTATACAACTAGTTTATAATTTTGTTTAAATATAAAATTATACCATTTGAAATTAAAATAACGCCAAATAAAAAAATAAAAAATTTTGTTAACCTTAAAAATTTTTTACTTGGGCATAAAAAAATCCTGCACAACAATTGTAATGCAGGATCAAAAAAACTACTACCTTTTTTTATTTAATTTATTGTTTTACTAACTTCAAGGTTTTTGTTTCATAATTCTCATTAGTCACTTTCATTAAATAAATTCCAATTGGATAGTTACCTAAATCTAGTTTTGTAGTACCTGAATCGATAGTTTCTTTTTTAATTATTTTTCCAATCAAATCATAAACAACAAAGCTACCACGAGTATCACTGTTTATAAAAAACACATCGCTTGACGGATTAGGAT
>JAYUFJ010000513.1:0-2869 GCA_043738775.1 Flavobacterium sp.
TTTTTATAAAAAGCAAAAGTAAGGTTTTCGCCTTACTTTAAAACAAATATCTTGCCGCGTTTTAGTTTTTTATGAATTTTTTATTAATTGTTCCCTCAGATGTTTCTATTTTTAATAGGTACACTCCGTTTGATAATTCCGAAACCGAAAAATCTGCGGTATTATTTTCCATAATTTTTTGTCCCAAATGATTAAAAATGGTGTTTTTTACAATTTCAACATCACTAGGTTTTTGAATATGAATTTCTTTGTTTGCAGGATTTGGATAAATTGATAGACCAGTTTCTAAATTAAAATTATCAGAACTTAAAGTAACAACATTAGTTTTAGAAATTATATTTTTGTTGATGTCAAATTGAACTCCTGTAACCACAAAGGGTACATTAACCAAAAATTGTTGCCCGTTGAATGTGTTATCAACAACAGTATCAAATGTTGCGCCGGATGCACCAAGAAATCGAATTGGTAAAGGCATTTCAAAAAACGAAACACTTGGATCGGATTGCGTTTGATTAACCGTTATTTTGGCTTGCCCAGATCCAAAATTTTGAGCAGTAATTGTATATTTTGGATATCCTTGTTTATAAATCCAATCATTAAAAAATTCGGTTAAACTGCTTCCATAAACTGCTTCCATATGAAATTTAAAATCACTAGTTAAAGCGTATTTATATGCTAAGTTAACATCGGCTAAATAATTTTTTATTCCTTGAAAAAATAGTGCATCACCCAGTTTTAAACGAAGCATATTTATTACCATCGCTCCTTTATTGTAACTTAACCTACTGCTAAAAATTCTATTAACATCATTTGCTTGTACATCGGTTAAATATACCGCACCAGTGGTTGATGAGGTTATTGAATTAATCATGTTGGTTTTATCAACTACGAATGCTGCGTTTCCATCAAAATTTTCAATTACCATCGATGCCATATAGGTTGCAAAGCCTTCATTTAGCCAAATATCTTTCCAGCTGCCGCAAGTTATTTTGTCACCAAACCATTGATGACCCATTTCGTGAGCAATTAACTGCCGCCCAAAACCGACCATAAAGGAAACTGTTGTATGCTCCATTCCGCCACCCCAACCGAATTGTGCGTGCCCGTATTTTTCGTTTTTAAAAGGATAAGGCTCAATTAAATTGCTATATAAATTTAAAATTAATGGTGTTTGGTCGAGTTGTGTTTGTAAGGTTGAATTAAAATTTTCGGGATAAATATAATTTACAATTGGATAAGTACCGCCGTTTGAAACACTGCCGCCAGTTTGATTATAAATAGTATAATCCGTAACGGCCATACATATTAAATATGCTGGAATTGGATATCCGTGATGAAAATGGGTAGTTTTATTAGTTCCCGAAATTACTTCGCCTACATTAAGCCCGTTTGAAACTGATACAAATTGTGAGGGTGCAGTTATATATACGTCAATTGAATTGATTTTATCATTTAAATCTTGCTTACAAGGCCACCAATCTCTCGCCCCAAAAGGTTCTGATAAAGTATATAAAGTATCGCTACCATTTGATCTTTGAACAGTTGAAAATGCGTTGAAACCATTCAATGGTGGATTACCAGCATAAGTGATTTCAACACTTGCTGATGTGCCAGAAATTTGCATTGATGGTAAAGTAATTATTAATTCATTGTTACCGTTTTGAACAAACGCTAAATTTGTTGTGCCTTGTTTTACAGATGAAACTATTAATTCGTTTGCCAAATCAAAAGTTATTGAGTTCATATTTACCAAAGCAGTAAAAGTTGTAGTAACCTTTCCGGCAACATTGTATACAGCCGGATTAACAGTGAATTCTAACTGATGATAAGTGATGTCATAGTTTAAAGTATTCGGATTTACTGCCATTTGAATTACTTTTGCAGCTGAATGCATTTCTGATAATGCAATGTCTTCTACATTTCCTAAATTTTTA
Organism: Flavobacterium sp.; assembly: GCA_043738775.1. Taxonomy (GTDB): domain Bacteria; phylum Bacteroidota; class Bacteroidia; order Flavobacteriales; family Flavobacteriaceae; genus Flavobacterium. The sequence continues at coordinate 1,935 of JAYUFJ010000513.1, forward strand.
TCTTGTGAAAACAACAATGAAAAGGTAAAAAAAACAATAATTAAGTATATTTTTTTCATTTTAAATCAATTTTTTGTAAATATAAAACAAATACATAAAAAATTTGCAAATTTATTTCACATTAACATTTTGTAAACATTTGTGATTTAGAATTTTAAAAGCCACTATATTTTGTAAAACAATGATTAAATTATTTTAAATTTGTAGAATTAAATTTTAAAAATGATAATTTACAACGTTACTACTAATATCCACGAAAGTGTGCACGATCAATGGTTGCAATGGATGCGAGAAAAACACATCAACCAAGTTTTAGCAACTGGAAAATTTTCGTCGGCAAAATTAATTCGTGTTTTGGTTGAAGAAGAAATGGGCGGAAAAACTTATGCAGCTCAATATACAACCGATTCAATGGAAACTTTACAAAGTTATTACCGAGAAGATGCACCGCGTTTACGTGAAGAAGCAATACGATTGTTTGGCGATAAAGCCTTGGCATTTAGAACCGAATTAGAACTGGTTCAAGACTTTTTTCAGCAAAATTAATCTAGAAAATTTAGTTAAAGACTTCGTAAGAAAAAATAATATGGAAAAAGTAAAAGCCAAAAAACACCTTGGACAGCATTTTTTAAATGATGAAAAAATCGCCAAAGATATTGCCGACACTTTAAATTTAGAGGGTTACGATAATGTTTTAGAAATTGGTCCAGGAATGGGTGTTTTAACCAAATACTTGTTGCAAAAACCAACTACAACTTACGTTTGCGAAATTGACAATGAATCGGTAGAATATCTTGAAGTTCATTACCCAAAGTTACTAGGAAAAATAATTGCAAAAGATTTTTTAAAATACAACATTAACGAAATTTTTGAAGGTAAGCAATTTGCAATTATTGGAAATTTTCCATATAATATTTCAACACAAATTGTTTTTC
>JAYUFJ010000514.1:0-7913 GCA_043738775.1 Flavobacterium sp.
CGCTTGGGCAGTAGTTTTAGTTAAAACGATTAAAAACAAATCATAAAATTTTTGAAAATGCTTTTTTTCAAATAAAATAATTACTTTTGCAAAGATTTAAAAGTATTAAAATATAATTTTCTATGGAGAACTACGCTCAAATTACGAAATCGATTTCGTTAAAAAAATACGGAATTATTAATGCGTTAGAAATAATTTACAATCCTTCGTTTGAATTGTTGTTTAATGAAGAAACAAATCCTGAGTTAATTGGATTTGAAAAAGGGCAAGTGACCGAGTTAGGCGCGGTGAATGTGATGACAGGAGAATTTACTGGTCGATCACCAAAAGACAAATATATAGTTAAAGACGCAATAACTGAAAATTCCATTTGGTGGACCTCGGACAAAGCGGTTAACGACAATAAAGCAATTTCACAAACAACTTGGAATGCTTTAAAAGAAACTACAATAAATCAACTTTCAGGAAAACGATTATTTGTAGTTGACACTTTTTGTGGGGCAAACGAAAATTCGCGATTAAAAGTTCGTTTTATTATGGAAGTGGCTTGGCAAGCGCATTTTGTAAAAAACATGTTCATTCGACCAACTAATGAAGAATTAGACAATTATGGCGAACCCGATTTTGTTGTAATGAATGCCTCAAAAACGGATTTTAAAGATTTTAAATCACACGGATTAAACTCGGAAGTTTATATTGCCTTTAACTTAACTGAAAAAATTCAATTAATTGGTGGTACTTGGTATGGAGGCGAAATGAAAAAGGGCTTGTTTTCGATGATGAATTATTACTTACCATTACAAGGAATAGCATCAATGCATTGCTCTGCAAACAAAGGAAAAGATGGAGATGTTGCCGTGTTTTTTGGATTATCTGGAACTGGTAAAACCACACTTTCAACCGACCCAAAAAGACAATTAATTGGAGACGATGAGCATGGATGGGACAATGATGGGGTTTTTAATTTTGAAGGTGGATGTTATGCAAAAACTATTGATTTAAGTGCAGTAAACGAACCCGACATTTATGCTGCAATAAAAAGAGATGCACTATTAGAGAATGTTACAGTAGATGCCAGCGGAAAAATTGATTTTAAAGATGATTCGGTGACCCAAAACACTAGAGTTTCTTATCCTATAAATCACATTCAAAATATTGTTCGACCCGTTTCAAAAGCAGGCCATGCAACTAAAGTAATTTTTTTAACTGCGGATGCATTCGGAGTAATGCCTCCGGTTTCAAAATTGACTCCTGAACAAACAAAATATTATTTTTTATCAGGTTTTACAGCTAAATTGGCCGGTACTGAACGCGGAGTTACGGAGCCAATTCCAACTTTTTCAGCTTGTTTTGGAAAAGCATTTTTATCACTTCACCCAACAAAATACGGTGAAGAATTGGTTAAAAAAATGGAAGAAAATAATACAACAGCTTATATGGTTAACACAGGCTGGAATGGAACTGGGAAACGAATTTCAATAAAAGATACTCGTGCCATTATTGATGCAATATTGGACGGTTCAATTGAACACGCTCAAACCAAGACTATTCCAATTTTTAATTTTGTAGTACCATCGAGTTTAAAAGATGTGAATCCATCAATTTTAGACCCCAGAGATACCTACAATAATGAAACGGAGTGGAATATTAAAGCCGAAAATTTGGCGGGTTTATTTATTAAAAACTTTATTCAATATACTGATAATGATCAAGGAAAAAAATTAGTAAGTGCGGGTCCGCAATTATAAAACAAACAATTATCTACATAAAAAAAATCCACTTAAAAGTGGATTTTTTTTACAAACAATAAACCAAACTTTTTAAAATTTGGTTTATTGTTTTGGTATTGTTTCAAAATTTATTTCCCTTTATTGGCATCCGAAACATATTTTTCTAATGCCATTGTCATTGATGGAGTTTCAGGAGTTGGAGCCAAAATATCTATTCTTAACCCGTGATCCAAAGCCTCTTTTTGAGTAGTGCTACCAAAAACAGCAATTCGTGTGGTATTTTGTGAAAAATTAGGAAAATTCTTAAATAGTGACTTTATTCCTGTAGGACTAAAAAAAGCCAAAATATCATAATAAACATCTGCTAAATCTGTTAAATCACTCATTACTGTTTTATAAAAAACAGCTTGTGTCCAATTCACTTTTAAATTATTTAACGTTATTGGTGCATCAGCATTTAATTGATCTGAGGCTGGAAGTAAATACTTTTCATCTTTATATTTTTTGAATAAAGTCGACATATCCGAAAAGTCTTTAATGCCAACATAAATTTTACGTTTACGGTACACAACATATTTTTGTAAATAAAATGCAATTGCTTCGGATTGGCAAAAATATTTTAAATCCTCAGGTATTTTATAACGCATTTCATCAGAAACTCTAAAAAAATGATCTACTGCATTTTTGCTAGTTAAAATTATTGCAGTAAAATTAGCTAAATCAATTTTTTGGGCTCTAACCTCTTTGGCGATAACGCCTTCAACGTGAATGAATGGACGAAAGTCGACTTTTACTTTGTGCTTATTTTGTAGTTCAAAATAAGGCGAATTTTCTACTTTGGGTTCTGGTTGTGATACCAGAATTGTTTTCACTTTCAAGTTTGACATTTATAACGCGCTATTTTTTTTAATCAAATAAAACAGGAAATAGTAAGGTGCTATTTCCAAGGTGCAAAGATACAAAATAAAATAAAACAATTTACTAATTATGATTTTTTGATAATTCTTTAAAAAAATCAAATAAATCAATGCATTAATCGCTAAAATAAAACCAGTTGTACAATAAATAATCAAATTTGAAGTATAATTAGAGTAATACAAAAACATTGAAATTGGTAAAAGTAACAATCCAACATAAGTTCTGTAGGTAATTTTTTGTAAATTAAATAATTCTACAATTTCTTCGGTATCGAAAAGTACGGCTATTATTTTTTCAACTAAATATTTTATTAATATAAAAATGAATAAAAATGTACTTATTCTAATAAAAAAAATCCAATCATTTTTTAAACTGTCTTTTACATGAAATTCTGTATTGTAAAAGGTAACAATTTGTATGAAAAAAGCAAGCGAAAATATATTTACAAAAAACAAAATGATATTAAAACTTGTCATTAATTGACTACTATCACGATAGGTTTTAAGATATTTACTTGAAACCCCAAGTTTTAAAAATTCTGAAAATCGTTTTTCGAATGCAGTTTTAGCAATGGCAACTAAAAGAAAGGTGATTAAAAAAAGCACAATTGCCCAATCTTTATTTTCAAAAATACGCGGATGTAAAACTTTTATAATCATTAATGCAAAATTAGTGAATTTTATTTCGGTACACTATTATAATTTTATTAAGATTAAAAAGTTAAAAAAATAGTATTTTTACCAAAAAAATAACTTTTTTATGAATTGCGGATTGGTAATAATTCCTACTTATAACGAAATTGAAAACATCGAAGGTATAATTCGAGCCATATTTTCATTAAATAAATCGTTTCATATTTTAATTGTTGATGATAATTCGCCAGATAAAACGGCTCAAAAAGTGGTTGAATTACAAAATGAATTTCAAGATAAATTGTTTATTGAAAACCGTTTAAAAAAAGCAGGTTTGGGTACAGCTTATGTACACGGATTTAAATGGGGTTTGGGTAAAAAGTATAACTACTTTTATGAAATGGACGCAGATTTTTCGCACAACCCGAACGACTTAGAAAAATTGCACAAAGCTTGTAATTTTGAAGGTGCCGATTTAGCAATCGGTTCACGATATGTTACGGGAGTTAATGTCGTTAATTGGCCGTTGAGTAGGGTTTTAATGTCGTATTTTGCTTCGGTTTACGTTAGAATGTTAACTGGAATGAAAATTCACGATGCTACTGCAGGATTTATTTGTTATAAACGTAATGTTTTGGAAAGCATCAATTTAGATAAAATAAAATTTATTGGATATGCTTTTCAAATAGAAATGAAATACCGAGTTTTTGCAAAAAAATTTATCATTCACGAAGTTCCTGTAATTTTTACTGATAGAACCAAAGGGCAATCAAAAATGAGTGGAGCTATCATTAAAGAGGCAGTTTTTGGGGTAATATCACTTCGAATTCGTAAATTTTTTAATAGACTTTAATAGCGATAAAAATGAAAGCAACCTTGATAAAAAATGCTAAAATTATTAATGAAGGATTGATTTTTGAAGCCGATATTTTAATCGAAAACGAATTAATTTCTAGAATCGATAAAAATATTGAAGTTCCAAGTCTAAATTGTCAAATAATTGATGCAAAAGGAAACTATTTGTTACCAGGAATGATTGACGACCAAGTGCATTTTCGTGAACCTGGTTTAACCCACAAAGGCACTATTGAATCTGAATCAAGGGCAGCAATTGCTGGCGGAATAACATCATTTATTGAGCAGCCCAATACCGTTCCGAATGCTGTTACACAAGAATTATTAGAGCAAAAATATCAAATTGCTGCTCAAAACTCGTTTGCAAATTACTCGTTTATGATGGGTGGAACAAACGATAATTTGGAAGAAATTTTAAAGACTAATCCAAGAAACGTAGCTGGGTTGAAACTTTTTTTAGGCTCGTCAACAGGAAATATGTTGGTTGATAACGAAGCGGTTTTGGAAAAAATATTCTCAAGTACCAAAATGCTAATTGCTGTTCATTGTGAAGACGAAACGACTATAAAAAGCAATTTGGAGCAATTTAAAAATAAACTTGGTGAAGCAATTCCAGTATCCAAGCATCATTTAATTCGAAGTGAAGAAGCATGTTATATATCGTCATCAAAAGCTATTGCATTAGCAAAAAAAACAGGAGCTCGATTACACGTTTTTCATTTATCGACTGCTAAAGAAATGGAATTATTTACCAATAAAATTGAGTTAAAAGACAAAATGATTACTGCCGAAGTTTGCATTCATCACTTGTGGTTTACCAATAAAGATTATGAAACCAAAGGCAATTTTATCAAATGGAATCCGGCAATAAAAACCGAAAACGATAAAAATGCACTTTGGGTAGCCTTGTTAAATGATACTATCGATATTATTGCTACAGATCACGCGCCACATACTTTAGAAGAAAAATCACAATCGTATTTAAATGCTCCGTCTGGCGGACCACTGGTGCAACACGCATTGGTAGCTTTATTTGAAAAACATTTAGAAGGCAAAATTTCAATTGAAAAAATTGTAGAAAAAACCGCTCATAACCCAGCAATTTTATTCAAAATAGAAAAAAGAGGGTTTATAAAAGAAGGGTATTATGCCGATTTAGTTTTGATAAATCCTAATAATTCTTGGAAAGTCACTAAAGAAAATATATTATATAAATGTAATTGGTCACCGTTTGAAGGAACCACTTTTAATTCGAAAATTACGCATACTTTTGTAAACGGAAAATTAGTTTACGAAGAAGGAAAACTACCTGAAATAAAAAATGGAAAACGCTTATTGTTTAACCGATAAATGAAAAAAATGAAAAAAATAATCATTTTAATAATAACCTTTATAGCTTTAATTAGCTGTGATAATGGTGTCATTAAAAAACCAAATCATTTGATTGAAAGAGATGAAATGGTAAATATTATTTACGATTTATCAATTTTAGAAGGAATGAAATCGGCAAATTCGGCAGGGAATTTATATCCAACGGCTACACAATTTTTAAAAAAAAAGTATAAAATTGATAGTTTAACCTATGCCAAAAACTCACATTACTATTCGGCTGATTTAAAAAATTATAAAAAAATGTTCGATGAAGTGAAACAACGAATAGATGATAATAATGCAAAAATCAATCCGACTAAAAAACTAGCAAATTCACAAACAAATCAAACTTTAAATTAAGTTTTTGAAAAAAATTCTTCCCCTTTTTTCTTATGCTTTTCATCCTATTTTTATTCCAATTTTAGGAACTTTATTTTATTTAAAATTTTCAGAAAATTACTTTGCTAAAGATCATTTTTTATTGCTTTTACTTCAAATAGTAATTATTACTTTTTTGCTACCATTATCATTTTTTTATTTACTTAAAAATATTGGTAAAGTTGATACAATTATGCTTTCGGATATTTCACAACGTAAAATTCCACTTTTACTGCAATTGCTTTTAACAATAGTTTTGCTCCAAAAAAGCGTTACTATTGATCGGTTTTTTGAACTTTATTTTTTCTTTTTATCGGGATTAATAAGTATTTTGATTGCCTTTTTACTGCTGTTTTTTAAGTTTAAAGCAAGTATTCATATGATTGGTATAAGCACTTTAACTTTTTTTACAATTGGAGTTAGTTTAGAAAATTCGCTCAATATAAACTATTTAATTGCATTACTTTTTTTAATAACAGGCGCAATAGGTTCTTCACGCCTTCAATTAAAAGCACACACAATGAGCGAATTAATTTTGGGTTATTGTATAGGAATGTTGCCTCAAATTGGGCTTTGGTGGTTATGGCTATAAAATATAAAATTGCAAGCCAAAGTTTAAAGTTGTTGCTTTTATTTCGGTATTATTAATATTTGCCGATTTAAATATCGGGTTTAACCCATAATAAACATATAAATTAAAGGTGTTATAACCAGCAGTAAGGTAACAACCAAGTTGAATTTTGTTAATTTCAGAAATATTAGTTAACGCCACAACCTGAGACGAGGTTTCTAGTTTATATTGATTGTAAGTGGAATAGCTAAATTTAAACCCAGTATAAATGCGCCAAAATTGTGTATTTATGGCATCCGATGTGCGCCATCTAATTTCTAAAGGAATGTCAATGTAATGAATTGAAAGTTTGTTTTTATCATAAGCCGAATTTGCAATAACCGAATATTCTAAATTTGAGGTTCCTTGGGTAATCGCTATATTTTGATTTAAAATGCTTACAGAATATCCGAAACCTAATGCAACTGAAAAATTACGTCGTTTGTTTACGGGCATATCTCTTAAAAAACCAATTCCGATACCTGGCGAAAATCGATTTTGATTGAATCCTGTTGGCGAATTTTGAACACTATTATTAGTAATGTTTAAATAAAACTGATCTTCTCTATACAAAGAATCTACCACAGGTTTTTCAATTGATTCAATTTGTGAAAAAGTTGTACTAAAACTTAAAAAGAGAAAAACGATTGTTATTTTATACATTTTAATTGCTACACTCGAAAGTTATAAATCAAAGATATAATTTTTGATTGAAAATTGACATGCTTAGCATCAAATAAATTTAAAATTCTTTTACTTAAATAATTTAAAACAATTCCAAAAAAATTTAAAAAGTTACTCAAAAGTTTTAATTGAATTTCGGTTAAGCAATTTCGTTTTACTATCTTTGGAAATCAAATTGATAAAACAATGAAAAAAAATATTTTAATAGTCACCTTGGTGGCAACATTTTCAATGATAGCACAAACTAATTCTTTATTACAACCTTGGACTGGCGTTCACGGAGGCGTTCCTGCATTTACCGATTATAAAATTTCACAATTTAAACCTGCGCTTCAAGAAGCAATGAAACAGAAATTAAGTGAAATTGATGTAATTGCGAATAATAAATTACCAGCTACATTCGAAAACACCATTGTTCCGTTAGAAAAAGCGGGGAAACTGTTAACCCAAATAAGTGCTGTTTATGGTATTTATAGTTCTAACATTAATAGTGCCGAATTTGAACCTATTGAAACAGAATTTGAACCAAAATTCGCTGAATTATCTGATAAGATTATTCAAAACACAGAGCTTTTTAAACGCATTGAAAGTATTTATTTTTCAAAAGAAAAATTAAAATTAACCAAAGAAGAGCAACGCTTAATTTGGGTTTATTACGACAGTTACGTTCGTCAAGGAGCAAAATTAGATGCCAAAACTAAAGCAAAAGTTAGTGAAATTAATCAACAATTGGCA
>JAYUFJ010000515.1:0-2850 GCA_043738775.1 Flavobacterium sp.
ATAGAAATAATCACCGAAATCACCCACGTATTTGGTGATAATTCCAAATTCAAAGGCAATTCTTTTTGCGGATTATACATCAAAAGTGATTTTTCTTCGTTCAAATCAATAGCATAATTTCCTTGATTAAACACAAACTTTGCTTTGCCTTTAATTCCAAAATGAAACTGAATCAATCCTTGATGAATGTGTTTTTCGACCAAATAATTTTCATCGCCATCATTTTGAAATCGAATAAGGATAAAGTCGTTTTCGATTGTGATTATTTCTTGTGAACCCATAGCGATACTTTTTTATTCTAAATTCATTATAAGATCTTTTATTAATTATTGTTTTATTTAGAATGAGTCTATATAAAAATAATTTGAATACCTAATTTTGTTACAAAAATAAAAATAATATCGCTAAAAAAACAATTTTAAACGAAAATAACGCCTAGCGATACAAAAAGTACTTTAAGCGTTACTTTTATCGAAATCATCACGGTATTTTTGCATCACTTTATTCGAATATGGAAAACAACACTATTTCAAAGCATACCTCTTTTTACTCGATAGGTTTGAGTTATAAAAAAGCCGATGCTGAAATGCGAGGACGCTTTAGTTTGGATACTAATGCCAAATTAAAGTTATTAAAACAAGCCAAAACTGAACAAGTTGAAAGTCTAATTGTAACCTCAACTTGCAATAGAACAGAAATTTACGGTTTCGCGCAACATCCGTTTGAATTGATAAAATTACTTTGTGACAACTGCGAGGGAACTGTTGAAGACTTTCAAAAAGTAGCTTATGTTTACAAAAATCAAGAAGCAATTTCGCACATTTTTCGAGTTGGTACAGGTCTAGACAGCCAAATTTTGGGTGATTTTGAAATTATTAGTCAATTAAAAATTGGTTTTACACAAAGTAAAGAATATGAACTAGTAAACAATTTTCTTGAAAGGTTAATAAATTCTGTAATTCAAGCAAGCAAAAAAATCAAAACTGAAACTGAAATTTCGACTGGCGCAACCTCGGTTTCGTTTGCTTCGGTAAGATACATTATTCAAAATGTTGAAGAAATTTCAAATAAAAATATCCTGCTTTTTGGTACAGGAAAAATAGGTCGAAACACTTGCGAAAATTTAGTAAAACATACTAAACACAAACAAATAACGCTTATAAATCGTACCAAAGACAAAGCCGAAAAACTAGCAAAAAAACTAAATGTAATTGTAAAAGATTATGCCGATTTACAATTAGAATTACAAAAAGCGGATGTTGTAGTTGTGGCAACGGGTGCACAAAACCCAACTATCGATAAAACCATTTTAAATCTTAAAAAGCCGTTATTGATTTTAGATTTATCGATTCCAAAAAATGTAAACGAAAACGTAACTTCAGTAAATGGAGTTACTTTAATTCATTTAGATCATTTATCCCAAATAACCGACGAGACTCTTGAAAAACGAAAGCTACAAATTCCAGCTGCCGAGGTTATTATCAATGAAATAAAGGACGAGTTCGTGGCTTGGACAAAACAACGAAAGTTTGCGCCAACAATTCACGCTTTGAAAGCAAAAATGAACGAAATTAAAAACAGTGAATTAAATTTTCAAAGAAAAAAATTATCTAATTTCGATGAAGAACAAGCTGAATTAATAAGCAATCGAATCATTCAAAAAATCACCAATCGTTTTGCAAATCATTTAAAAGAAGACACAACAATGGTTGATGAAAGCATTGATTATATCAATAAAATATTTCAATTATAACCTAAAACAATCTTACTTAGTATCGAAACATTAAGAAATTAAGTTTCATTAAGAATATTATAAAATGACTAAAAAAGAAATAACCAAGTTATCTTTTGAAATAACTGGATTTGCAATAAAAGTTCATAAAAAACTTGGGCCAGGGTTGTTGGAAAGTGTTTATGAACAGTGTTTAAAGTTTGAATTAGAAAGAAATGGTTATGATGTAAAACAACAACTTGATGTTAAAATTGAATATGATAATTTAGAACTTGAATCAACATTAAAAATAGACTTATTGGTTAATGATAGCATAATTGTTGAACTTAAAACAGTTGAAAATATTTTACCGATACACGAAGCACAACTTTTAACATATATGAGATTATTAGAAAAACCCCAAGGATTACTAGTAAATTTCTACACAACTAATATCACAAAATCATTGAAACCATTTGTAAATGAGTTTTTTTCAAGATTAGAAGATTAAAATCTTAATGAACCTTAATTTCTTAATGTTTCAATAATAATAATGGTAAATAAAACAATTAAAATAGGAACCCGCGACAGCCAACTTGCACTTTGGCAAGCCAAAACAGTCGAAAAACAACTTAACGATTTGGGCGTAAAAACCGAAATTGTTACAGTAAAATCGCAAGGCGACATACAACTCGATAAGCCGTTGTACGAACTTGGCATTACAGGAATTTTTACAAAAACCCTAGATATTGCAATGCTTAACGGCGAAATTGATATTGCAGTACATTCAATGAAAGATGTACCAACTGCATTACCAAAAGGCATTATTCAAAGTGCAGTTTTGGAACGCGCCAATGAAAATGATGTTTTGATTTACAAGGGTAATCTCGATTTTTTAGAAAAGTCGGGTACTATTGCCACAGGAAGTTTGCGTCGACAAGCGCAGTGGCTCAATAAATATCCGAATCATAAAGTTGTTGATTTGCGAGGAAATGTAAATTCAAGACTAAAAAAACTGGATGAAAACGACTGGAGTGGAGCCATATTTGCAACAGCAGGACTGGAACGTTTAAACCTAAAACCTGAAAATAGTAAACTACTTTCGTGGATGACACCTGCTCCTGCTCAAGGCGCAATGG
>JAYUFJ010000516.1:0-2850 GCA_043738775.1 Flavobacterium sp.
TTATCATAAATTTGCTGGATGTTTTCGGCATTTTGTTGTGTAATTTTTAGCAACTCAGTATTTTGAAAGAAAATAACAACTAGCAAATGACTTTTTGCAATACCTTTCAAATAAGGAATTTGCCTATTTAATCCTTCTAAAGTTTCAAAATTGGTATATAAAATAATTAAACTTCGTTGGTTGATGTTTTTTTTAACATCAGCATACAATCTTGAATAATCACTTTCGAAAAAATCGGTTTTAACATTGTATAAATTTTCTAAAATAAGTTGCATTTGAGAGGTTCTTTTTTCAGAAACAACTCGGTTTTCTACTTTTTTTGAGAAAGAAAAAATACCCGCTTTGTCGTGTTTTTTTAAAATTACGTTCGATAAAACTAGGGTTGAATTAATTGCATAATCCAACAAACTCATCCCATTGAATGGCATTTTCATAGTTCTCCCTTTGTCGATTGCCATATAAATATTCTGCGATTTTTCGTCTTGAAATTGATTGACCATTAAACTATTTTTCTTGGCTGTTGCTTTCCAATTTAAGGTTCGAATGTCATCGCCAGCAACATATTCTTTAATTTGTTCAAACTCTATTGTATGCCCAATTCGACGAATTTTTTTAACTCCGTACTGAAATAAATTATTTGAAAAAGCCATCAAATCATACTTTCGCAATTGAATAAAGGAAGGATATGTTGGTACTAAAGCGTCTTTATTAAACGTATATCGCTTGGATATTAATTTCAACGGAGAAGAAACGTAGATGTTTAAATTACCAAAAAAGTATTCTCCACGTGTTACTGGTCGTAAATAATACTGAAAGTCATCAGTTGAACTGTTTTTAATTTTACGCTTAATTTCAAAATTTCGTATTTGAAACTGAAACGGAATTTCATCAATAATTTTGACGTAAATAGGAAAGGTGTAAAAATTGTTTACAGAAATTATTATCGAATTTTCATCGCCGTTTGATAATTTTTCAGGAGTAATTCTTCTTGCAGTTACTCCTTTGGATGATGCAAATAAAATGATAACATCTAGAACAAAAAAAGCTCCTAAAAGTAGTACAACATAAACCAAAGCATTAAATAAAAATGGGAAAATAAATGCTACAATAAACAACGCCACTATACCAGTAAGCAAGTAGAAAAAGAAATTATTAATGTAAAGTTTTTTTAAAAAATTCATTTAAAAGTTTAAGGTTAATAGTTTTTTAAAATTTAAACCATTATTTATCTTGGTATTTCAATACTATCAATAATTTGATTTATAATTTCAACTGTTGTTAAACCCTCCATTTCACGTTCGGGAGTTACAATTACTCGATGTTGCAATACTGGAATTGCAGCTTCTTTAATGTCTTCGGGAGTAACAAAATCGCGTCCTCGAATGGCAGCAAAACCTTTACTTGCATTTAAAATGGCAATAGAGGCTCGTGGTGATGCACCCAAATATAAAAAGGCATTTTCTCGGGTAGCGACAACTAATTTTGCAATATATTCAATTAAATTAGGTTCAACAATAACCTGTTTTACTAAATCTTGGTATTTTTTAATTTCATCGCCCGAAATTATGGTTTTTACGTTTTGTAATTTATTTTTGTTTTGTAACAAATGTTCTCGTTGCAAAATAATAACTTCTTCATCTAGTTTTGGATAATCAATGTTGATTTTAAATAAAAATCGATCCAGTTGTGCTTCGGGTAAACGGTAGGTTCCCTCCTGCTCTATTGGGTTTTGAGTAGCTAAAACTAAAAATGGGGTTTCTAAAGGATAGGTTTTTCCATCAATAGTGATTTGTCGTTCTTCCATAACTTCAAACAAAGCAGCTTGGGTTTTAGCTGGTGCACGATTTATTTCATCTATCAAAATTAAATTTGAAAAAATAGGACCTTTTTTAAACTCAAACTCCGATTTTTTTAAATCGAATATTGAAGTTCCTATAATGTCCGATGGCATTAAATCGGGAGTGAATTGTATTCGGCTAAAGCCAATAGAAAGTGTTTTGGCTAAAATTTTGGCGGTAATTGTTTTCGCAACTCCGGGAACTCCTTCAATAATAACGTGTCCGTTTGATAAAATTGCTACCAAAAGTTGGTCTATCATTTTGTGTTGACCTACGATTACATTTTCAAGTTCTGTTTTAATTTTGGCAATGCCGTCACTTAAAGGCGATAAATTAATGCGTGATTGAAAATTTACACTTTCAGCTGGCAAGTCAGGGTTGTTAAATTCTTCCATTTTTAATCTTTTATTTTTTTAAACACTCATTTTTAAATTTGAAATTTTGCAATTTGTTTAAGTTATTTTCTCAAGCGCACTATTCAAATCGGTCAAATCACTTTCAATACATTCGTGATAGCCTCTACGTTGATAATTAATTAATTTTACAGCATTGGTAATATCTTCCATTTTTTTTCCGGTTTTTAATTGGTACCTATTTATAAATTTATCGTCTAAAACTGTTGTATCAATTAAATATTCGTGACGAACCTTTTCTAAAAAATAAACAATTTTTTTATTAATTATGTTTTGATGCTCACCTTCTTGATAGTATAAATTGGCAATAGTTTTAGTAAAATCAACCGATGTATTTGGCAATGGAACGGCAATTGGTACAATTCTTTGTTTGCGTTTTGCATTAAAAATCATAAAAAATATCATTCCAAAAATAAATAACATCCATGCCCATTTTAATGCTGGTTGGCTAAAAATAAACCGTAATGGTGAACCAGAAATTTTTTCTCCATTTTGAGCTTTCATAGCCCAAAAAATATTATTTTTAGGAATATAGGAAAGAATTTTTTCAGAATAATTAAAATTTTTATTTTCTAATAAATTATAATTAGTAAAAACAA
>JAYUFJ010000517.1:0-2841 GCA_043738775.1 Flavobacterium sp.
AAACAGTTATAATGGAACTAACAAATACTATTTTTAATCCCAACCCAATTGGGAACATTTCGATAAATGGTACTAAAATGAATATCGTTGGGAGTGATAAAATTAAATTTAAAAACCAATTTGATTTTTGAGTAATTACAAAATAAACCAACATTAGTAAACTTGAAATTACAGGAATAATTAAAAACCCAGCACCTTTTAAATAAATAAAAATTAATAAATTAAGTACGAACCATAAAAGCAATGGCGAAATTAATTGATTCATTTCCGAGTTCCGGTTGCTTTCTTTTCGATAAAAGAAAAAGCATATTGATAATGTTAAAAGTGTAAAAGAATAAATGTAATAGTGTCCATTGTAAGTAAATCCGTGAAGGATATCATTATATTGTGGATATAAAACTTTAACAATTTTCCAACCTAAAAAAGTTATAATTGTTGAGGTAAATAAGGTTGCAAAAAAGGGAATAAATCCACGAATAATTTGATCTATTTGCAGTTTTCGTTTACCCAAACCTAAAAAAATTACCAATCCAAAAATAAAAAAAGACACAATTAACAAAGGTAATATCCACGAAAACGGATAACTTATAAAAGTAAAAGGTAGTGTAAAATACACTTTATCATCAGTTGAATTTAAATTGTTTAAATCGGCATTCGAAAAGTAATTGAGCATTGCAATTAAATAACTGCCTTGATGCGCCAACGATTTTGGATTTAAATTTTCGTAACTATCTTGTATGGTATGATAATTAAAATGATTGTCAATAAAAGCAAAATTATAACCTTGAATTTTTCCGTTTTCACGAAAAATGGTTAAGTCGGTATCGTTGGGCAGCATTTTATAAATGCTATACATTAAGGAGTTTGCTACTGGCATTTTGGTTTTTGCTTTTGCAAATGCATCAACCATTTTTGCATTTCCTTGGTTAGTTTCCATCAACATATAACTTGGACCTGATGTTCCTCGGGCTTCAAAATTTATTGCCAAACCAACGTTTTTAGCCAAATTGTTTTGTGTAACAAAAAGTGCTGCACCGTTTAAACCCAATTCTTCGGCATCTGTAAATAAAATTATAATATCATTTTTGGGTTTTGAGTTGTTGTGTAAAAATGCTCGAACACTTTCTAAAATTGTTGCAATTCCCGAAGCGTCGTCGCTAGCACCTTTTGAAAACGAATGCGGTGCACTATCGTAATGTGAAAGTAAAAGTAAAGACTTGCCTTTTTTTGAACCATTAATTTTTGCTAATATGTTTTTTGAATGAACCAAAGTTCCCGATTCGGTTAATGTAAAGCCTTCTTGAGTAAGCGGCTGTAAGCCTAAATTTTGAAGTTCATTACTGATATATTGTACAACTAATTCATGATTTTGAGAGCCAACAAAATGTGGTTTTTTTGAAATTTCTTTAATGGTTTTCAAAGCTCTTAAAGTTGAAAAACTTGAAAGTGGCGATTCGGTTTTATCATTGCTTTGTATTATTGAAAAATAATTGATGCACACAAATACAGTGATTATAAAAAGTATAGAATATAAAGCGGTTGAATTGGTAGTTTTCATTTGGTAGTTTAGTAATAAAAAACGTTGTTAAGGTAACTATTTTATTTAAATATCTTTTTTCACTAGCATATAAATTTCGTTTTCAAGTGCCAAATAACCTTGATCGTATAAAAAATAATAGGTATTTCCCGACTTTGTATTTAATACGTTTGTAAAATAATCAAAATCAAATCCTTTACTAAACAATTTGGCTTTCGTAACTTTTTGTTTTCCGTCAAGGTTTAATTCAGATAAAATTCTATAGTTTTTGCGTAATTTGTTGTTTACGTTACGCATATAATTGGTACTGTCTTTATTAATTTTATTGTTGTAGGCATTTCGACAACCATCGCTACAAAACTTTTTATCTTCGCGACCTATAATTTTATCGTTGCATTCTAAACAGTTTTTTGTCATTTTATAATACGTTTAAATTTCACTAAATTTTATTTTGATTTAGAGCTAGTTTTATATGTTCTAAATGATGATTACAGTGCCAAGAATATAAACCTGTGGCTTCGTTTAACGAGACATTTTGTTTAGAACCCGGATGATAAAACGTACAATCAAATTGGTTGGCGTTTAAACTTTTTAAAAGTTGTGTCCAACGTTTGTGAACGCCTTCTAAAATTGCAATTGATGAAGAAATGTCATTATCAAATCCATCTTCAAGTTGTGCCCAAAGTTGTTCTTCATAAGGTTTTATGGTTGGGTTTTCTTCGGTTAAGGCCAATTTAAAACGTATCAAACAGTTCATATGGCTGTCTGCACAATGATGAACTATTTGTTTTATATTCCACCCATTTGGGCGATATTTAAAATGTAAATCTGCAATTGATAAATTTTCGGTTAACAATTTTAATTTTTTGGGAAAAGCTTCTATTTCGAAAATCCAGTTTTGTAATTGTATTTCAGAAATAATTTTTGGCTTTATGAACTTTCCTATAGGAAATTTTAACTTTTCTTGATTAATCATAAATTTCACATTTAATTTTATTGATAAAAATAATTTAAACACGTTAGGTGTAATTATTTAAGATAAAAAATAGTGCTTAAATGTTGGTCAAAATATTGAAATTTAGCATTTTGAATTAGCTAAACAAACCTGCATTTGTCACAAATATAGTAAATAATTATTTTAGAGTTTTAAATATTATAAGTTCTTGGAATTGTGAACCGAGTCATAAAAAAGCGAACAGTCGAAGCAATTTTAACTAAAATAACAGCATTAACTTTGTTTCAATATATCAATAAATTTAACTTTGATAGTGCAATAAATACTATTAAAAATCAAATCATTTAAT
>JAYUFJ010000518.1:0-2838 GCA_043738775.1 Flavobacterium sp.
GTTTCTGAATTTAAATTTTCTTCAAAAAAAACTAATTCGTGCTTGTTGCCAATATTATATTTATTGAAATAGTCTCGTTCGTAAAATTGTGTTCCAAAAATGGCTACTTTCATGATTTTTATTGATTGTCTTCATCTAAATCGTTATGATTATCGCCGCCAATACTATAACCATTGTTTTCTTCGTCTTCGCTGCCAATGTTTTCTTGGTCGTCATCGAGTTCGGATCCTGGAATGTCTAAATCATCGCCAGAATGGTCTTGATTGAAATTTTTTTCATTCCAAGTTGAGCTTTTATCAATTTTTATGACTTCTTTATTTTTGGTACTATTTTCGGGATCAATGTCGAATTCTTTATCGAATTTGTTGTAAATATCTTCGCTTTCGGGATATTTTGGATAACCATCTTTTTCTTCTAATTGCTCGTTTGATGGTTTTGGAAATTTTTCGTTATTTATCATAATTATTTAACTTTAAAAATTTTTTTTGAACCATTAACAAATTAAGGTTCATTAAGTTGAATAAATACCTACAATGTTAAAAAAAACCTTGCAGGTAAATTAATTAAGTTTATTTTCTAAATTCTGCTTCCAGGATTTTTTTCTTGTCGTTGTATTCTGATTCTGTAATGCTTCCGTTTGCATATCTTTTTTGTAAAATGTCGAAAGCCGTATCTTTTTTGCGTCTTTGACCTGGAATATCATACGGAATTGCGAAAATCCAAAATAATAGGATTATCCATAAAAACCACCAAATAACATTCATTCCCCAGTAATAATTTTCGTAATACATGATTTTATATTTTTTAATAAAAACTTAATTTGTTTATTGTTGCTTTGCGTGAGCGATGGTAGTGGAACTCTTTTTATAAAAAGCATTTTTGCTTCGCCTATTCGCTCACGCTTGGGTCTTGCTTTTTGTAAAAAAGTGGGAACGTACAGCGCGACCCTTTTTGGGTCACGCCCACCCAAACCTAAAATGCGAACTGACGAAGCAAATAATTTAACTCAAATAACGTCTCAAAATCCAAGCAATACTTTCGTGTTGTTGTAAAATTTTTGTGAGTAAATCGGTTGTTCCTGCATCGTGACATTCGTTTGAACAAATATCGATGTCTTTGCGGAGTTCGGTTATTGTCATTTCGTGATCGGACAAAAGTTCGGATATCATAGCTTTTTGAACTGGATATTTGTTTGGATGTTCGACAATTCTAGACAGCAACGTAAATTCGTTCATTGTGCCAATTGTTTTGCCTCCAAGTTTGTTGATTCTTTCGGCTACATCATCAATAATTATTTCTAATTCAGAATATTGTGATTCGAAAAGTTTGTGTAATTCCATAAAACTTTCACCTGCAACGTTCCAATGAAATTTTCTGGTTTTGATGTATAAAGTCATTTCGTCTGACAAAATAACCGATATTATATCGATGCTTCGTTGCAAATGGATTTCTGAGATTCCTATTTTTGGTATCATAATTTTTAAATTTTTAATCGAAATATCCTACTGAAAGTTCATTGTTAACCGACCAAACTCCTGGTGCATTCCAAGCAATTCGCTCTGCTTCATCTTTTTGATAATATGAATCTACGGTTCCAGAAAGCGTTACTTCGTTGGCATTGACTTTGACTTTAATGTCGTTGTCATTGATGCTCCAATTTCTTGACAAAGCTTTTTCAATGGCATCTTTTTCAATAGTATCAGTATTATCAGATTTGATTTTGATGTTACTGGTAATTCCTTTTACGCCTTCTAGATTTTTGACTGCATTTTTGGCAGATTCACGTTGGTAATTCCAAGCCAAATCACCATCTAGCGTGACCCAACCGTCTTCGACTTTGACGTGAACGGTATCGTTAGGAACATTCCAGTTCAACCGCAAAGCAGAAATTACTTCGGTTGCAATTTCTTGATTTGTTTTTTTAATCCAAAAACTGTTGTAAATCACTTCAATTTTTTCAACAACGGCTTTTACTCCAGCAACATTTTTCGCCGCAGTTTCGGCTTCGGTTTTTTTGAGGTAATTGTCAACGGTTCCAGTTAATGTTACGATTCCATCTTTTACTATTACGCCAATTTCGGCAGCCTGCAAAAGTGGTTCCCATTTGATTGCATCTTGAACATCTTTTTGTAGATTTTCATTTGTTTTCATTTTATTTTGATTTTATTTTGTTAAACAAAGTTTGATATTATTAATTATTAATGTATTACATAACTTTTTAGATATGTTGTAATATTCCTATTTTTTAAAAATTTGAAAACCAATGATTACTACAATACCTATGTAAAGAATTTCAACTATAAAAATTGCAAGTAACTCTTTCAATCCAAAAAAGCGTTTTATAATTGCTACAGGATAGTAAATGATGTTAGAAATTATTGACTGAATTCGTTTAAATGAGTTTTTATTTTTAAAAACAAAACTTCTGGCTCCTTTAAGGTAAGCATCAATCGCTGTTGCAATATCAGCATCTGATGATAAAACTATTACTTGAGTATTAGAATTTTTTTCTCTAATTTGATGTACTAATTGATCCGAATTTTCTCGTTTTAAATCATAGTCTAACACTACTATTTTTGTGTTATGATTGATTGATTTTAATAATTGATTGCCATTAGTAAATGTTGAAATTGTCAACGAATTTCCAAATTTTTGTTCAAGAAAGTTTACAATTCTGTTGGATGTTAATGGATTATCCTCTAATAGAAATAAATTTTGTGCAGTTGTTTCCATATTGAATGTTTAAAGTGAATCATTTTCGCCAAACTCATTTAATTTTTTTCTAATGGTTTGTTTAGAATTATTTGATTTAGTTTTTGAGTTTGCTGCTTCTGTTTT
>JAYUFJ010000519.1:0-2824 GCA_043738775.1 Flavobacterium sp.
GGTAAGAACTTTGCTCTGAAATTCGTTTTTTTTCAAGTATTAAATTATTATATTGATTAATGTTTTGTGTTGTTGCAGCATCAGATATTATAATATTCATTGGTATTAATTCGTCTGATTTTGTATTTCGAATCGCTTGCAACATCATCTGCCCTACTTTAATTTGTGATTCAAGTACAATTACATTTTTTTCATATTCAGATGCCGAAGAGATGTCTAGTTTTGCATCGGATTCAATATCCGTTAAATCATTGCTTTTTTTATAAACTTCGGCATTGTTCTCAACACCGCCCAACTCTTTGGTAATAATTTCAAGACGATCTTTAATAAATTTTGAGGTGTTTTCAGCTACTTGATTTCTATCCTTAATGGCATCTAAGTTAAATTGATTTACCAATTCGTCCAAATAATCAATTCCTTTTTTTGCAACCGCATTGTTAATAGAAAGGTTTAAAACATTAGTTTTATCAACATTTATAATATTTAATTTGGAGCTAAAATTAGATGCTAAATTTTTTAAAGATGATTTTATAATTAAAATTGTTTCCGCATTTTTTACAAATTTATCGTTTTGATTCAATATAGAAAATTGCCCTAATGAAGAATTAATAATTTGTCCAAACGAGTGTTTTATTCCATTTCTATTTTCGCCATTTGACAATAAAAATTCTTTGTTGTTAATTTTTGTAATTGTAAATACGGTATCTATTTTGGGGTATCGTTCGGATTTTTGTAAAAAAAATAATTTATACGGAGATGAATCGTATAACTCTTTAGAAATAACACGTCCTTGAGAAAAATAGGTAATGTCTAAATTTAATTTTTCAATTACATTTTGAGCCAATTTGCGTGATTTTAAAATCGCAATTTCATTTTCTACTGTACTTTTACCAGAAAAAATGTTTAATTCACTAAATGCAGATAATTCACTTGTTCCGCCTTTTTTTTCGTCTTTGATTAAAATAGTCGAAACCGCGTTATATTCAACAATATAATAGCGTAAATAGGCAAAAACCGTTAAAAAACAAATTAAAATACCTACAATAAACCATTTCCAATACTTTAAGTATTTGAAAATTTCTTCTTTTAAGTTAAAATCTTCTATTTTTTCGTTTTGATTTATTGGTAAAATTTCTTGCATTAGCTTATCGAGTTAAAATTAATGCAGTTGTTATAATAAAACTTGCAATCGAAATTAAGGTAGTCACATTTGGACCAATTGCAGTAGCATCGATTCTTGATTTTTTGGGTTCAACATATATCAAATCGTTTTGATCCAAATAATAAAAAGGTGAATTTACAAAATCGGCTTTCGTAATATCAACTCTATTGTAAGTTTTTGTGCCTTGAAAATCACGAATTAATAAAATATTATCTCGTTTACCATACAAGGTTAAATCGCCCGATTGGGATAATGCTTCAAGCAATGTTATACGTTGACTGTTAACCAAAATTGTTCCAGGTTTGTTCACTTCACCAAGTACACTAATTTTAAAATTTAGTATTCGAATGTTTATTACAGGATCTTTAACATAAACCAACAATTTTTCTTTAATATTGGCTTTTAATTTTTGAATTGTTAAACCCGAAGCTGGTAAAGTACCTAAAATAGGGAATTCAATATTACCAACATTATCAACTAAATACGATTGTTTTAAAGCTTCAAAACTTGATGAATTATTGGTAACTGTACTTTTAGATTCTAAATTAAAAGGAGCAACTGCTTCGCTAACTGATGATGAAACGTGAATATATAAATTATCATCTTGTTGAATAATTGGCTCGTAATTGTTCGATGATGTAGTAGAAGATTGATTTCCTTGGAGGTAAACTATGCTTTTTTTAGAAACACAAGAGGTAATAAGAAAAAAGAAAATTAAATTTAGATAGACTAAAGAATTTTTCATATTATGATTTTATTGATTGCAAAGATATTAAAAGTCTTTTAAAAAAAATATTTGTACAAAAAAACAATCAACTAACAACATCTAGTGATTGGTAAATTGAATTTAAACTTTTAAATTCTGGGACTAAACTTTTCATTAATACAACAGTTTTTTCATTATTTGAATGGTTTGCGCTATCAATTAATTTTAAAATCAAATCATTAATAATATCATAAACACCACAAATTTCCTCATTAATCATAATTTTTTCATGATGAGTAGGTAAATTTTTTGCAGAGTCGTTTAACAATTCTTCATATAACTTTTCACCTGGACGTAGTCCAACTATTTTTATTTTAATGTCAATATCGGGTCTAAAACCCGCCAGTCGAATCATTTTTTTTGCCAAATCGATAATTTTAACTGGTTCACCCATATCAAAAATAAAAATTTCGCCACCATTGCCCATTGAACCTGCTTCTAAAACCAATTGACATGCTTCGGGAATGGTCATAAAATAACGAATAATTTCAGGATGTGTAATAGTAACTGGTCCTCCTTCTTGTATTTGTTTAGTAAAAAGCGGAACAACAGACCCATTTGAACCCAATACATTACCAAATCGTGTAGTGATGAATTTGGTTTTTTGGGGGTAATCAATTGAGTTTAAAACTTTAAAATACTTTGACTGAATGTACATTTCGGCAATTCGCTTACTTGCTCCCATAACACTACTTGGATTAACTGCTTTATCAGTCGAAATCATTACGAATCGTTCAACATTGTATTTACACGATAAATCGGCAACATTCTTTGTACCTAAAACATTTGTATAAATGGCTTGCGAAGGATTTTCTTCCATCATTGGAACATGCTTGTAAGCCGCAGCATGATAAACAATATCGGGTTGATGTTGCTTAAAAATTTGTTCTAATGTT
>JAYUFJ010000520.1:0-2822 GCA_043738775.1 Flavobacterium sp.
ACATGGTTTAACTCCCGACGGGCTTTTAGGTCGCGGAACAATTGAAGCTTTAAATTGTTCTAAAAATATGCGAAAAGAACAACTAGTAGCCAATTTAGAACGTTGGCGTTGGAATGCTGCCGATTTTGGAAAAAGTTATATTTTAACAAACATTCCCGATTTTACATTGGTAGCTGTTAAAAATGGAGATACCACTCAATTTCAACGAATTGTTGTAGGTAAAAACACCCGAAGAACACCAGTTTTAGAGTCAAAAATTTCTAATATAAATTTAAATCCAAATTGGACAGTGCCGCCAACAATTTTAAAAGAAGACATTTATCCAGAAGCAATAAAAGATAGAGGTGTGTTTTCAAAAAAGGGACTCACCATTTTCGACAAAAAAAACAAAGAAGTAAATCCATATTCTTGGAAAATTGAAAATGCTAATGATTATAAATATGTTCAAAAGCCCAATCGAAACAATTCTTTAGGATTGATGAAAATTAATTTCCCAAATCGTTTTTCGGTGTATATGCACGATACGAATCACAGAGATTTTTTTACTTTAAATTACCGCTCGTTGAGTTCGGGTTGTGTTCGTTTGGAGCGTCCATTACAAATGGCCGAATATATTTTAAATGATTGTGACAAATGGCCAATCGAAAAAATAATTGACACCACCAATATTAAACATTACAAAGAGTTGATTTTAAAACGCGAAAACAATAGGCTTAAAAAAGAAGCCGAAAAAGCAAGAAAAGAAACGAATCGATTAAAAAAACTAAATATTTTGACAGTTGAATTAACTCCAGATCAAGTTACAGAAAAACAAGAAGCAGTTAAGAATAGAGCAGAATATATTGCAAGTCTAGCCAAAAATTTAGAATTAAAAACTATTGTAATACCAGTAAAAGAGGAAATTTTGATACATCAATTATACTGGACAGCTTGGCAACGCAATGGAGAACTTCAATTTCGGGAAGATATTTATTGTTTAGATCAAGATTTGTTTGCTAAATTACGCTATGTCAAGCCTGAAAAGAAGAAATTATAAAATTTTCTTAAAATTTTATACTATTTTATACAGCCTAATGATTATGATTATTTTTGTTCAGTTTTACAAAATAATTTGTAGTTGTAAAAGTTTTACAAGTAATCTGTAACATTTCAATAAAACAGTTGTCTTTTATAATAAACTGTAAAATAATCACCATCAATGTCAAAAAATCAAGCCTTACTTTTTTTGTTCACTTTAGGTGGATTAACCTTTTGTTTTTCTCAAAAAAAATCCCTTCAAACCAAATTTACCACTGAAAAAATAGTTGTTGATGGAAAATTTGATGAAGAAATATGGAAAACCGCCGAGATAGCTAAAGACTTTGTTATGTGGGATCCTGATAATGGGAAGCCAGAAAATCCAAATCAAAAAACAGAAGTTAAAATTATTTATGATAATGAGGCAATTTATGTTTCGGCAATGTTATTTGACAGCGAACCTAACAAAATATTAAAAGAAATCACATTGCGTGACGATACTGGTACTGCTGATTTTTTTGGAGTTTGGGTAAATGGTTTCAATGATGGACAGCAAGAATTTAGATTTTTTGTAACCGCCTCCGGAGTACAGGCCGATAATTTATATACAGAAAGCAATGGTGAAGACAGCTCTTTTAACGCGATTTGGAATAGTGGTGTAAAAATTACAGATAAAGGGTGGCAGGTTGAAATGAAAATTCCTTACGCCGCTGTTCGGTTTCCGTCGGATAAAGTACAAACTTGGGGAATTAATTTTTACCGACAAGTAAAACGTACCCGATACGATTATACTTGGAACCCAATTGACAATAAAATTAGCAATGTAGCCAATCAAGAAGGTATTTTAAAAGGAATTGAAAATATTAAAACCCCAACACGATTATTTTTCATTCCCTATTCATCCTATTATTTTAATGCCAATAAAGAACAAAAAACATACGGAGAAATTAAAGGTGGGCTTGATATTAAATATGGTATTAACGATGCATTTACCTTAGATGCCATTTTGATACCCGATTTTGGGCAAACTAAATTTGACAATGTTGTTTTAAATTTAGGTCCATTTGAACAACAATTTAATGAAAATCGACCTTTTTTCACCGAGGGAACCGACTTGTTCTCAAAAGGAGATTTAGTGTATTCTCGAAGAATAGGAGGATCGCCCTCAAGAAGCGCAGATACATCTGCTGATGAAATAGTGACTAAATCACCTGGAACGGTTGGATTATTAAATGCTTTAAAAATTTCAGGAAGAACAAAGTCTGGGCTAGGAGTAGGAATATTGAATGCAGTAACCAATAATACTTATGCCGAAATTTTAAATACAGTAACAGGTGAAACACGTAGCGAAAAAATTGAACCATTTGCAAACTATAACGCTCTAATTTTAGATCAACGGTTTCGAAAAAATTCATCAGTTTCATTTGTCAATACCAATGTTACCAGAAATGGAGATTTTAGAGACGCCAATGTATCGGCACTAGTTTTCGATTTGAATACTAGAAAAAACACCTATAATCTATCTGGAAACTATAAATACAGCATTGTAAACGATTTAAATTTTGTAAAAACAAAACAAGGATTTAGTACCAATTTATATTTTGCCGAAACAAGTGGCAAATGGCGCTATGGTATCGGAGGAACCTACGTTTCTAGAGAGTACGACATCAACGATTTCGGAATTAATTTTCAAACACATTATCACTCAATAAATACAAATACAAGTTATCGAATTTTAAACTCCACAAAACATTTTAACTACTATCAAGTAGGATTGTACAATTATGCGGAGTTCGATAATTTAA
>JAYUFJ010000521.1:0-2813 GCA_043738775.1 Flavobacterium sp.
AGATATTTCAAAAATGATAACCACAACTTACAGCGATTTGGCATTAGAAGAAATTTATAAAGCCTTTGAATTAGAACGTTACGGAGTTTATGAATTAAAAACAGAACACTTTCAAATGTTTGATTCAAACTACATTTCTGAAATTCTAAAAAAATACAAAAAATGGAAGTTGAGCGAAAAAAACAAATTGAATTTTGAAACTCGAAAAGCATTAATTCCTGAAATATCTGAATCAGAAAAAGTAAATATATTAAAAATTGCTACACAAAATCGCTACGAAGAATTTATGAAAAATAATTTTTTGGAAGGTAAGCAAGATCACATTTTTGATTTTTTAGTAGAACAAAAAAAAATAATTGTTTCAAATAGTCCTGTAAATAAAAATTTTTTTGAAGTTAGACTATCAATTGCAAAAAAGGTTCTTTTAGAAAATTTAAATAATAAAAAATCAAATTCTAAAGAGGATTTACAACAAATAAAAAAAACAATTTCTGGTATTCAAAATAATAATTCCGATTTAGTTTTGATAAAAGCGAAAGAAATAATTTTACAAGAATTTTTTCAAAAACAAGCGGATAACTGGATAACAAATATTTTCGAATAATTAAAAATCATTTAAAAAATAAATTATGAGAATACTTTCTCTTTTCGATGGAATGAGTTGTTTGCAAATGGCTTTTCATCAAATCGGTATTATTCCAACAGAATATTTTGCTAGTGAAATTGAAAAGTTTCCCATTAAAGCAGCTATGATAAATTTCCCAAACACCATTCAAATTGGCGATGTTCGAAATGTAAAAGGTTCAGATTTAGGATTTATAGATTTTTTAGGTGGCGGTTCGCCTTGCCAAAGTTTTAGTTTCGCTGGCAAACGCAAAGGAATGGCAACAAAATGCGATGTAGAAATATTGACATTATCGCATTACTTGGAATTAAAAATTCAAAATTTCGAGTTTGAAGGACAATCTTATTTATTTTGGGAATATATGCGAATTTTAGAGGAATTGCGAGTGATCAATCCAAACATTAAATTTCTGTTAGAAAATGTTTTGATGGGCGAAAAATGGCAAAAGATACTAACGAGAGCAATTGGAATTAATCCAATTAAAATAAATTCGGCTTTGCTTTCGGCTCAAAATAGGCAACGCTTATACTGGACCAATATTGCAAGTGTTCAAAATGGATTATTTGGCGATTTAGTTTGCAGTATTCCGCAACCAAAAGACAAAGGAATTTTATTGAAAGATATTTTAGAAACTGATCTTGATGAGAAATATTTTTTGAGTGGCAAAATGTTAGATTGGTTAAATAGGCATTCAGAAAAAAGAGGAACTGATTTTAAACAATTAGATGGTTTTCAAAAATCCGCTTGTATAACCGCAACTGCTAATGTTAAACAAAATTTATCTACTGATTATATTATTCACAACACAATGCCAAGAAGTTCAAAAACTGGCAAAGGCGGAACTGTGCCATTATCTCGAAACGATGGCAAAACTTATTGTTTAGATACAGGCAACACAAATGCAATAGAAATGGTTGGTGCAATAAAGTTTGGACGTACAGAAGAAGCAAAAGCAATTAGAAAAGAAAGTATGGCAAACGGAAAAGATTTTACACCGTTCCAAGCAAAAGAAATAAGCAATATTGATTATGAAAAAATGGGAACACTTACAACCGCCATAAACAAAGACAATCTTTTGATTGTTGCACAACGTGGTCGAGGAGAAAATAACGAACAACAACTTGAACCAAGAAACGATGGTAAAACAAATTGCCTTACAAGTGTTCAAAAAGATAATTTGGTAATGCAGTTAAACCCATCAAAAGAAAGTGGAGGAAAACAACCATACCAACAAAATAGAGTTTATGATGTTGATGGAATTTCTCCAGCTCTTTGCGCGCATAAATCTGATTTAATCATTAGCGGAACTTTAAGAACTCATAATGACGGAAAAGGATTTCGAGAAGTTGTAAGCGGAAAAGGTGCAACTATTCCAGCGAGAGCAAGAGAAGACGGAAGCGGTCAAAATATAGTTTCAGTTGCTGGAAACATAAGACGATTAACGCCCACAGAATGCGGTAGGCTTCAGACTATACCAAAGATATTTTTAGAAAATTTAATTAACAGCGACATTTCAGATACTCAACTTTATAAAATGCTTGGGAACGGTTGGACAATCGATGTAATAGCCTACATTTTAACACATTTAAAATAATAAAAATTATAACAAAAAACTAATCATAAAGATAACTTTTGTATATTTGTATTCGCGGGTTGGAGAAGATGGTCATCTCGCTTGGCTTATAACCAAGAGTACGCAGGTTCGAATCATGCACCCGCAACTAAAAAACCTAGACTAAAATTAAAAATAACTATGACTTACTTTGAGTTTACAATTGCAATTAGAGGATTTATGTTTTTTGACAAAAAGACAAACAACCAAGTTTATACTTGGCAGTTGTTTGTAAGAAAATTAACAGCAGAGCAATGTTTTAAAAAATATAATAAATCCGTTAGGATAACATCTGAATATTTTTAAAATTATCATTAAAATTAAACTATAAACCAATACCTAAACCAAAAAAATGCAAACAATCAAAAATAGTATTTTAGAATCAATAGTAAATGTAGCTGCAGGATTGATAACATCGTTTCTTATTCAACTTTGCATATATCCAATGTTAAATATCCCTGTATCGATAAATCAAAATATAATAATTACAATTGTATTTTTTATAGCAAGTTTTATTCGAGGATTTATAATACGTAGAATATTTAATAAATTTAAGTGAAGCCAAATAAGCAAACA
>JAYUFJ010000522.1:0-2805 GCA_043738775.1 Flavobacterium sp.
CAAATAGGTTCTCAATTGGTTGGCGTTTTGTACATTTTAGACGAGCCAAGTATTGGATTACATCAGCGTGACAACGAAAAATTAATTAATTCGTTGAAAAATTTGCGCGATATAGGCAACTCTGTTTTGGTAGTAGAACACGATAAAGATATGATTGAATGTGCCGATTATGTTATTGATATAGGTCCAAAAGCAGGAAAATACGGTGGACAAATAATTAGTAAAGGAACTCCAAAAGAATTATTGAAAGAAAAAACTTTAACCGCTCAATATTTGAATGGAAAAATGGAAATTGAAGTTCCGAAAAAGCGTAGAGAAGGTAATGGAAAATTTATAAAATTAACGGGTGCAAGCGGAAACAATCTTAAAAATGTTACAGTAGAATTTCCGTTAGGCAAATTAATTTGCGTTACAGGTGTTTCTGGCAGCGGAAAATCGACTTTAATTAATGAAACTCTTTATCCTATTTTAAATGCTCACATATATAATGGTGTAAAAGTGCCAAAACCGTACAAAAAGATTGAAGGTTTAGAGCATATTGATAAAGTAATTGATATTGACCAAAGTCCGATTGGACGAACACCACGTTCAAATCCAGCAACTTACACCGATATTTTTTCGGAAGTAAGAAATCTTTTTACAATGACTTCCGAAGCAATGATTCGAGGTTATAAAGCGGGTCGATTTAGTTTTAACGTAAAAGGTGGACGATGTGAAACCTGCGAAGGATCGGGAGTGCGAACTATTGAAATGAGTTTTTTACCCGATGTTTATGTTGAATGCGAAACCTGTCAAGGTAAAAGATTTAATCGGGAAACATTAGAAATACGATTTAAAGGAAAATCCATTTCAGATGTTTTGAATATGACAATTGATGAAGCCGTTCCGTTTTTTGAAAACATACCTAAAATTCAAAGAAAAGTAAAAACTTTACAAGATGTTGGTTTGGGTTATATAACTCTAGGTCAACAAAGCACAACACTTTCCGGAGGTGAAGCGCAGCGCATAAAATTATCGGCAGAATTATCAAAAAAAGATACTGGTAATACATTTTACATAATGGATGAACCCACTACAGGCTTGCATTTTGAAGACATTCGGGTTTTGATGGATGTAATTAATAAATTGGTCGATAAAGGCAACACTGTTTTAATTATTGAACATAATTTAGATGTTGTAAAACTAGCCGATTATATTATAGATGTTGGTGCAGAAGGCGGAAAAGGTGGCGGAGAGATTATCTGTAAAGGAACTCCAGAAGAAATTATTAAAAATAAAAAAAGTTATACAGCGCAGTTTTTGAAAAAGGAAATAAAATAAATTTAGTAAGTTTGAAAAAAATTAATATTAAAAAAAAATGAAAGAAGAATATAAAAACGATGATGATTTAATTCAGGATAAATTAACCCAAAAAACATGGAACGAAATTCGAGCAAACGACAGTTGGGCAATTTTTAAAATTATGTCCGAATTTGTAAATGGTTACGAAACTATGGCTAGAATTGGACCTTGTGTATCTATATTTGGATCGGCACGAACAAAATCAGATAACAAATATTATTTATTGGCCGAAAGTATTGCTTATAAAATTTCGAAAGCAGGTTACGGAGTAATTACTGGCGGAGGACCCGGAATTATGGAAGCAGGTAACAAGGGTGCACATCGTGGCGAAGGAACTTCGGTAGGATTGAACATCGAATTGCCGTTTGAACAACATTATAATCCGTATATCGACAAAGATAAAAACCTGAATTTTGATTACTTTTTTGTTCGTAAAGTTATGTTTATCAAATATTCACAAGGTTTTGTAGTAATGCCAGGAGGTTTTGGAACTTTAGATGAAATGTTTGAAGCAATTACTTTAATTCAAACCAAAAAAATTGGAAAATTTCCAATTATTTTAGTGGGTTCACATTATTGGACTGGATTAATGGATTGGATAAAAAATGTAATGATTGCCGAAGAGCGCAATGCAAATATAGAAGATTTAAATTTAATAAAAATTGTAGATACTGAAGATGAAGTAGTTGCAGAATTGGATCGTTTTTATAAAAAATACCAATTAAGTCCAAATTTTTAAAAATAAATCAATAATAATTAATTCCAAATTCCAATTTTTTATCGTTGGTAATTTGGAATTTATTTTTGAATTTCATTATTTTAACTATGTTTTTCAATTCCTTACATTTTGCACTTTTTTTGCCAATTGTATTTGTTTTGTATTGGTTTATTTGCAATAAATCAAAAACAACTCAAAACTTTTTACTTATTTTAGCAAGTTATTATTTCTATTCTTGTTGGGATTATAGGTTTCTTTTTTTATTGATATTTTCAACATTATTGGATTATTTTTCGGCATTACAAATCGAAAAAAACGAAGATTTGAAAACACGAAAAATGTGGCTTTGGCTATGTATATCAATAAATTTGGGTTTTCTTGGTATTTTTAAATACTATAACTTTTTTGCTAATTCGTTGTCCGATGGTTTACATAATTTTGGAATTAATTCCAGTCCTTTTTTATTAAAAATTATTCTCCCTGTAGGGATTTCATTTTACACCTTTCACGGACTTTCGTACATAATTGATATCTATTACAAACGTATAAAAGCCGAAAAAAACTTTGTGGATTATTCGCTTTTTGTGAGTTATTTTCCGCTTTTAGTTGCCGGACCTATTGAACGCGCTACACATCTTTTACCGCAAATAAAAATAAAACGGAATTTCAATTTTGAAAAAGCCAAAGAAGGCGTTTATCAAATTATTTGGGGTTTGGTTAAAAAAATAGTTATTGCCGATTCATGT
>JAYUFJ010000523.1:0-2798 GCA_043738775.1 Flavobacterium sp.
ACAATAATAAAAAATGCCTGAAAAATTTTGTTACCCTAAATTTTAGGAAGTAATTAATTTTGTTCAAAATATAAAACTTGTTTGGTTTAATTTTAATTGAATAATTTTAAATTACACTAACCCATTTGCAACCAAATATTCCGCAATTTGAATGGTATTTGTAGCAGCTCCTTTACGAAGATTATCGGCAACAATCCACATGTTTAAAGAATTTGGTTGACTTTCATCTCTACGTATTCTACCCACAAAAACATCGTCTTTGCCTTGAGCAAAAAGTGGCATCGGATAACTAAAAACATCAATATTATCTTGAACAGTTACACCTTTGGTATTGTGAAGTAAATTTCGTAATTCATTTATTTCAAAATCATTTTCAAACGCAACATTTACAGCTTCAGAATGTCCTCCAACCACCGGAATTCTTACTGCTGTTGCAGTAACTGCAATTGTCTTGTCGTCAAGAATTTTTTGAGTTTCACGAACCAATTTCATTTCTTCTTTGGTATATCCGTTTTCTTCAAAACTATCGCAGTGCGGAATTGCATTTCGATGTATCGGATATTTATAAGCCATTTCACCTTTAATCCCTTTGTATTCATTTTCAAGTTGTTGCACTCCTTTTAAACCAGTTCCGGTGATTGATTGGTAAGTTGAAACCACTACCCTTTTAATTTTATATTTTTTATGTAATGGAGCCAAAGCCATCACCAATTGGATGGTAGAACAATTGGCATTTGGGATAATTTTATCATCTTTGGTTAATAAATTTCCATTAATTTCGGGAACAATTAACTTTTTTGTCGGATCCATTCTCCAAGCCGACGAGTTGTCAATAACAGTTGTACCCGCCGCTGCAAATTTAGGTGCCCATTCTAGTGAAGTTTCGCCACCTGCCGAAAACAACGCAATATCTGCTTTTTTATCAATAGCTGTTTGCATTCCGACAACTTTATATTTTATTGACTTAAATACAATTTCTTTACCAATTGATTTTTCTGATGCTACTGGAATTAATTCTGTTATTGGAAAATTACGTTCTGCCAATACTTGTAACATTACTTCGCCTACCATTCCGGTTGCGCCTACTATTGCAACTTTCATATATTTTAGTTTTTTTAATTAGTATTTTGTGACTTTAAGGATTATAATCTTTAAGTTCTTCTATCATTAAATCTTTCTAGCTCAAAATCATTTGCAAAAGTAAAAAGAAATTTGATTGGTTTTTAAAATTTATCTAAAAAGAAAAATCCCGCTTTTTTAACGGGATTCATGGCTGAAATTAATTCAGTTTAAATTAGAATATATAATGTAGCGGAAATTACTTTTTTAACAAATCTCTAATTTGAGTTAATAACTCTTCTTGTGATGGTCCTGCTGGCGCTTCAACCTCTTTTGGTCCTTTCATTTTGTTAAGTGCTTTAACTAGTATAAAAATTACAAATGCAATAACTAGAAAACCAATTAATGAAGAAAGAAAATTTCCATATAAAATACCACCGTCAGTTTTTAATTGTTTTATGTCTTCTAATTGTGCTGCTTTTAATGCAGGAGTTAATATTGCTGGTGTAATTACATCATCAACAAGCGATGATACAATTTTACCAAATGCGGCTCCAATGATAACACCGACAGCCAAATCCATTACATTTCCTTTTGAAATAAAAGATTTAAATTCTGAAATCATTCCCATAATTTTTGTTTTTTTGGTTAAAAATAGTTTTTTGTTAATTCAAATTTAACATTTTTATTATTACATCCAAATAAAATTATTTATTCACGATAAAAAACTCGTTTTACCCGTTGCGAAATACTGGTTAAAATTTCATAAGAAATGGTATTTAATTTTTTTGCAATGAGTGAGACACTAAGGTTTTCTCCAAATATAATGACTTCGTTTCCTTCAAAACAATTAATTTCGGTTACATCAACCATTAACATATCCATACAGATACTTCCTACAATAAAGGCTTTTTTATTTTTTATTATTACATATCCCAAACCATTACCCCAAAGTCTTGAAATTCCATCGGCATAACCAATTGGTATTGTTGCAATTTTAGTTTCTTTTTTGGCAATAAATCGTCGACCATAACCAACGCTTTCGCCTTTTTGAATGGTTCGTATTTGAGAAATTACCGATTTTAAATTCCCTACATTTTCGAGAAATTTTTGTTCATTTTCGTCATTTGAAACTCCATAAAGCCCTATTCCCAATCGAACCATATCGTATTGTGCATTTGGAAAATTAGAAATTCCAGAAGTATTTAAAATATGTCTAATGGGTTTTATTCTTAATTCAGAAATTATTTTTAATGACAATATCTCAAATAAATCAATTTGAGATATTGCAAATTTATAATGTTTACCGTCATCACTTGTGGCCATGTGCGACAAAATACTTTTAACAGCAACGTTTTTGTTTTGTTTCAATTTAACAATTAATTCATCCAAATCGAGGGCTTCAAAACCAAGTCGATGCATTCCTGTATCTAGTTTTATATGAATTGGATAGTTTTGTAATTGCTTGGTTTTGGCAATTTTTAAAAAGGCAATCAATCCATTTAACGAATAAATTTCGGGTTCTAATTGGTATTGAATTATGCTTGAAAAACTCGAAATTTCTGGATTTAAAACCATAATTGGCAAGTTAATTCCAGCGGTTTTTAACGAAATTCCTTCATCTGCAAAAGCAACTCCTAAATAATCAATTTTGTTGTGTTCCAATAATTTTGCTATCTCAAATCCTCCATTTCCATAACCAAAAGCTTTTACCATTACCATTAATTTAGTGGTTGGTT
>JAYUFJ010000524.1:0-7691 GCA_043738775.1 Flavobacterium sp.
TTCATTATTCTTTAACTCGAAAAAAATGATATTTTGAATAATTCTTTTTGTATTTCTTTTAATTAAATCTTGTTATGTTACTGATTTTATATCACTTTGAATTTTTCAAAGGAATTCGATGAATATTGTTTATTCAAGGACTTTTTAATTTTCAAAATAAGCAAAAAAGTAAGAACATAGAGCTCTTTATGTCATTGTAATTACTAATGCTAAAAGAAAACACTTTTACAATCTTAAAAAACCTGTTGAGCAATGGCTTTAATATTTTCGGCTTTACCCATAGAGTAGTAATGCAAAACTTCAATTCCGTTGGCCAAAAGTTCTTTACTTTGTTGAGCGCACCACTCAATTCCAATTTGTTTTACTGCATCGTTGTCTTTGGCTTTTACTACGGTCATAATTAAATCATCGGGCAATTCTAACGAAAATCGATGCGGAATTAAATTCAACTGTTTTTTTGTAGCAATAGGTTTTAACCCAGGAATTATAGGTACGGTTATACCCGCAGCGCGACATTTTGCAACAAAGTCGAAAAATTTTTTATTGTCAAAAAACATTTGTGTAATTATGTAATCGGCTCCGTTTTTTATTTTTTGCTTTAAAAAATGAATGTCGCTATCTAAACTTGGCGCTTCCATGTGCTTTTCGGGATAACCCGACACTCCAATACAAAAATTGGTACAAGCCGAGTTTTGTAAATCTTCGTCAAGGTAAATACCATTGTTGAGGTTGTTTATTTGTAAAACCAACTCGTTGGCGTAATTGTTTCCGTCTTTTTCGGGCTTAAAATAAGTTTCGTTTTTTAAGGCATCGCCCCGCAAAGCTACTACATTATCGATTCCTAAAAAGTCCAGATCAATTAATAAATTTTCGGTGTCTTCGCGATTAAAACCGCCACAAAGAATATGTGGAATAGCATCAACAGAGTATTTATTTTGAATTCCAGCGCAAATTCCAACAGTTCCAGGACGTTTTTTTACTACTTTTTTTTGCAATAATCCGCTTGGTAATTCTTTAAATTCGTATTCTTCGCGATGATATGTAACATCAATAAATGGCGGATTAAATTCCATTAATGGATCAATACTATCAAAAATAGATTGGATATTTTGACCTTTTAATGGAGGTAGGATTTCGAAAGAAAATAATGGTTTTCCGTTGGCGTTTTTTATGTGTTGTGTTACTTTCATTAATTTATGTCTTAAAGTTTAAAAGTCCAAAGTCGAAAGTCAAAATCCTTTAAGACTTTTTGACTTTTACCTTTTGACTAGTTTTTAATCTGTTATATTCGGCGAAAGCCATTTTGTAGCGTTTTCAATAGATATATTTCTGCGTTTAGCATAATCTTCGACTTGATCTTGCTTTATTTTTCCTAGACCAAAATATTTACTTTCTGGATTGGCAAAATAATAACCCGAAACCGATGAAGTTGGCCACATTGCCATACTTTCTGTTAAGGTTACTCCTATTTCTTGTTCGACATTTAATAATTTAAAAATAGTTGGCTTTTCAAGATGATCAGGGCAAGCTGGATAACCGGGTGCAGGGCGAATTCCCTTATATTTTTCTGAAATTAATTCTTGATTTGATAGCTTTTCGTCCGACGCATAACCCCAAATTTCTTTTCTTACTTTTAAATGTAAATATTCGGCAAAGGCTTCGGCAAGCCTATCTGCCAAAGCTTTAATTAAAATAGAATTATAATCGTCTAAGTTTTTTTCAAATTCTGTTACTTTTTCATCAACGCCAAACCCTGTTGTTACACAAAAACAACCTAAATAATCTTGCATTTCGGTTTCTTTGGGTGCAATAAAATCGGCTAATGCAATGTTCGGAGCACCTTTAGTTTTTTGAGATTGTTGTCTTAAAGTTAGGAGATGGAAGTTGGAAGTTGGATGTTGGACTTCTATATCGTCGTCATTTACTGTATTTGCCGGAAAAATTCCAATTACCCCTTTTGCTGTTAACCATTTTTCTTTTAAAATTTGTTTTAACATTTTTTGAGCATCATTGTAAACGTCCGTGGCTTGTTGTCCAACAATTTCATCAGTTAATATTGCAGGATATTTTCCGAATAATTCCCAAGATTGAAAAAACGGAGTCCAATCGATAAAATCTATTAATTCTATCAAATCAACATTGATGGTTTTTGTACCAATAAAATTAGGCTTTGCAGGTGTATAGTTTTCCCAATCAAGTTTTAATTTATTTTTTCGAGCATTTTCTATCGACAAAAAATTTTTATCTCTACTTCTACTTAAATAACCTTCACGAAGTAAATCATATTCGGCTTTTATACTTTTTTTAAATTCAAAATTGTTGTCTTTTTGCATTAAATTACTTGCACCAGCAACTGCTTTTGAGGCATCTGTGGTATGCAAAACTGTAAATGGATATTCGGGTGCTATTTTAACAGCAGTATGTGCTCGTGAAGTAGTAGCGCCTCCAACCATCAACGGAATTGTCATATTATTTCTAGTCATTTCCTTTGCCAAATATACCATTTCGTCTAACGATGGCGTTATTAATCCGCTTAAAGCGATAATATCAACATTGTGTTTTTTGGCTTCGGCAATTATTTTTTCGGGCGGAACCATAACGCCTAAGTCAATCATTTCAAAGTTATTACAACTCATAACAACGGATACAATATTTTTTCCAATGTCGTGAACGTCTCCCTTTACCGTAGCAATTAATATTTTTCCTGCCGATGATGACCTTCCTACTTTTTCGACTTCAATATATGGCAATAAAAACGCCACCGCCTTTTTCATTACACGTGCCGATTTTACTACTTGCGGTAAAAACATTTTTCCTGAACCGAATAAATCGCCAACAATATTCATTCCTGCCATTAAATGGGTTTCAATAACTTCTATCGCTTTCGCGGAATTTACTCTAGCTTCTTCAACATCAATTTCTATAAACTCATCGATTCCTTTTACTAATGAATGTGTTAATCGTTCTTGAAAAGTTCCGTTTCGCCATTCTGCAATTTCTTTTTCATTTACCTTGAAATCTCCTTTAAAACTTTCGGCTAAATCTAAAAGTCGTTCGGTGGCATCGTCTCGACGGTTTAAAAGCACATCTTCAACGTGTTCTAAAAGTTTTTTATCTATCTCATCATAAATTTCAAGCATTTCTGGATTTACAATTCCCATTGTCATTCCGTTTTGAATGGCGTGATATAAAAATGCCGAATGCATTGCTTCACGCACTTTGTCATTTCCTCTAAACGAAAACGAAACATTACTTACTCCGCCCGAAATGTTGGCATAAGGTAAGTTTTCACGAATCCATTTTGTAGCTCTAAAAAAGTCAAGAGCATTTAGTTTGTGTTCTTCCATTCCGGTGGCAACAGGAAAAATATTTGGATCAAAAATAATATCTTTTGCAGAAAATTTAACAACGTTAACTAATATATCATAACTTCTTTTACAAATTTCGATACGTCGTTCGTAATTATCTGCTTGTCCATTTTCATCAAAAGCCATAACAATTACTGCTGCTCCGTAACGTTTTATCAACTTGGCGTGATGAATAAATGTGGCTTCGCCTTCTTTTAAAGAAATAGAATTTACAACACCTTTACCTTGAATGACTTTCAATCCCGCTTCTATGATTTCCCATTTTGAACTGTCAATCATAACTGGAACTCTTGCAATATCTGGCTCAGCTGCAATTAAATTTAAAAATTTAGTCATAGCATATTTACCATCTAGCATTCCTTCGTCCATATTTATGTCGATAATTTGAGCGCCACCTTCGACTTGTTCGCGGGCTATTGAAATTGCCTCTTCGTAGTTTTCATCTTTTATTAATCGAAGAAATTTACGAGATCCAGTTACGTTTGTACGTTCGCCTACGTTTACAAAAATTGAATTTTCGTTTATATTAAGCGGTTCTAAACCTGATAGTTGTAAATTTATTTTGTTCGTTCTTGACATATTTTTTAATTAACTAAATTCAGTCAAAGTTTAAAGGTTTGACAAAGTTATTGGGCTGTTGATTAGTCTAGGTTTATACAAAGCTGCAATCTCTGAAATTGCTTTAATATGTTCGGGAGTTGTACCACAACAACCACCAATAATGTTTATTAAATTGTCATTTAAATAATCTTTTATTAAGGCTTGCATTTCGGCTGGTGATTGGTCGTATTCGCCAAAGGCGTTGGGCAAACCTGCATTTGGGTGTGCCGAAATATTTAAGCTTGTATTTTGTGCCAAATTTTTTAAATAGGGTTTAAGTTGATCGGCACCCAATGCACAATTGAAACCAATACTTAATAAATCGATGTGCTGTATGGAAATTAAAAATGCTTCGACAGTTTGCCCAGATAATGTTCTACCCGAAGCGTCAGTGATTGTGCCCGAAACCATAACTGGTATGTTTAGGTTTCGTTCTTCTTTTATTTCTTCGATGGCGAAAAGTGCGGCTTTGGCGTTTAATGTATCGAAAATGGTTTCTACCAACAAAATGTCGCAACCACCTTCAATTAATGCTTCTACTTGTTGGCGATAAGCTATTCGTAAATCGTCGAAAGTTACAGCTCTAAAACCTGGGTCGTTTACATCTGGAGACATTGATGCTGTTCGATTGGTTGGCCCTATTGAGCCAGCTACAAAACGTGGTTTATCGTTAAATTCATCGGCAACTTGACGGGCTATTTTTGCAGATTCGTAGTTGAGTTCGTAAACCAAATTTTCCAAATGATAATCGGCCATACCGATTGTGGTACTCGAAAATGTGTTCGTTTCTATAATATCTGCTCCTGCTTCGAAATACAAACGATGGACTTGTTTTACTGCTTCGGGTTGTGTTATCGAGAGTAAGTCGTTGTTTCCTTTTAAGGGATATGGAAAATTTTTGAACCGGTCGCCACGAAAATCTGCTTCGGAAAAATTATAGCGTTGCAGCATAGTTCCCATTGCTCCGTCGAGAACAAGTATTCGTTCTAAAATAGCTTGTTTTATTGTTGACATTTTACTTTAGTTATAATTATTAAAATGGTGGTTTACTATAAAATTTATACTTTTATAGGTTAAATTTATTTGAAAACACTTAGTTTATAGCCCAGATAGTAGTGAAAATCCTTTTGCTTTTTTTAAGCGAAAGATTGTAACGGATAGCTGGAATAGCTTCAAAAAAATAGTAAAATGTTATAATGAAAGGAGAGTAAAATTCTCGCAGTTATCTGTTCTTGTTGATGTAACAAGATAGAATGTAGCACCTTCTACAATTGTAGGGTTGCTAAGCTTTCATAGGGTCTAATCCCTCAGGCTTTCGTGATAACAAATCAATAAGTTTATGAACATTGCAAAGTAACACCACAGAAATGTAATTTGCAAATGTTTTAGCAAAAAAATAAAAAAACCAACACTTTATATTTGTGTTGGCGTATAGTTTTGATTAAAAATTTGTTGTTTTACTTTGCATTTTTCGGTAATTTTAAGCACATCGGCGAGTACACCTCTTGCAGTAACTGATTTTCCGGCACCAGCTCCTTGAATTACGATTGGGATTTCGCCATACGATTTTGTATAAATTTCTATTAAATTATCTGCTCCTTTTAATTGCCCTAATGCTGATGTTTTAGGAACTGATGCGAGTTTTACTTCAAGTTGCTGGGTAACAACATTTAATTCTCCAACATATTTTAATACATGTTTTTCGGCTTGTGTTATTTTGGCGATATTAAAAGGCTTATCAAATAATGATTTATTAATTGAATATTGTGCTTTTGAATGCGTTTCATTCAAATTTGGAAGTAACAGTGAAGAAATTTTAATGTCTGAAAATTCAAATTTTTGTTCTATTTCGCGTGCCAAAATTAATAATTTTCGGGCTACATCATTGCCAGATAAATCTTCGCGAGAATCGGGTTCGGTTAATCCGATTTTTTCTGCATCGATTAGAATATTTGAAAAAGTGGTTTGCTCAGTTGAAAATCGATTAAAAATGTAACTTAAAGAGCCTGAAAAGACACCTCGTATTTTTGTTATTTTTTCGCCAGAAAAATGCAAATCGTTTATGGTTTGAATTACGGGTAAACCTGCACCAACATTGGTTTCGTAATTAAAATATTTATTATGTTTTTTTAAATTTATTCTCAATTCCTTGTAGAAATCAAAATGTACTGTGTTGGCTTTTTTATTGGCTGCTACAATATCAAATCCATTTTGAATTAATAAAATATAATTTTTAATAATTTCGGAACTTGCTGTAGCATCAACAGCAATAACGTTTTCTAGATAATGCTGTTTAACATAATCAATAATTTCATCGATTTTAAATGGAATTGCGTTTTCTTCAAAATCATTTTTCCAATTTTCGGATAATTTTTTCTTAGTATAAAAGGCTTTTTTTGAATTGGTTACAATTGGAATTCGCAAATCTATTTTTCGTTTTTCGATAAAAAAATCGTGGCTTTCGATAATTTGATTTACTAATGTGCTTCCAACATTTCCAATTCCGAAAAGAATAATATTTATTTTAATTGCTGACATAATTTAGTTGTTTTTGAGTTTTAAAAATTGGTTTTAAAAAAGCATTAAGTTGTTCGAATTCGATTAAAAAAGCATCGTGTCCGTGAATGGATTTTATTTCGTAATAAAAAACGTTTTCTTTGAAAGGTTGTAGGTTTTTAAATGTATTTTTGATTTCGTTGGCTGTAAATAAATAATCCGTATCAACCGAAATTAAATGTATGTTGGATTCAATTTTAGATACATTTTCAAAAGAAACATCGATTGTTTTTAACAAATGATTCATTAATTTATAGGCCGATAATTGAAACCGTTTTTTTAATTTTTCGCCATGGTTTTCGAGCCAACTTTCAATTTGAAATTGGTTTTTGGTTTGTTTTTTTCGATTGAATTTTTGCGAAAAAGATTCTGGGGTTCGGTAAAATAGCATTGCGTGAATTCGGGCATC
Source organism: Flavobacterium sp. (assembly GCA_043738775.1). Taxonomy (GTDB): domain Bacteria; phylum Bacteroidota; class Bacteroidia; order Flavobacteriales; family Flavobacteriaceae; genus Flavobacterium. Next base: position 6,934 of record JAYUFJ010000524.1, read on the forward strand.
TTCTATTGGTTTAGATGAATTGTTTAAAAAATTATCTTGAACTAAAACATTTGCAATTACCCAATCGGTTGATTTAAAATCGGTAGCAATTGGAATTAAATTTTCAATTTTTGAACGATGTAAATTTGCCATTTCCCAAGCTATTGCTCCGCCCAAACTTCCGCCAATTACAGCAAAAAGTTTTTCAATTTTTAGTTCGTAAATTCCGTTCCAAAACAAGTTTGCAATGTCTTTTATTGTGTAATCTTTATAGTTTTCAATTAAATTTTCGTCGTTTCTATCAAATCCATTTCCAGGAATGTTAAATGCTAAAACTGTAAAATAATTGGTGTCGATGGTTTTGTTTTCGCCAATTAAATCATTCCACCAACCGTTTTCTCCTGTAACATTTGAATTTCCTGTTAACGCATGATTGACTACAACCACTGGCGCATTACCTATGGGTTGACCAAAAACTTGATAGAATAAAGGAATTAAAGGTCTTTGTTTTTTGTTTTCTAAAACAAAATTAATAATGTCTATTTTTTTTAACATTTTTTTACTTTTTTTTAAATTTTAAAACTGCCTCCAATTATTAAAATAGAGACAGTTTTGTTTAAACAAAATCTAATTTATATAACAGTGTTTTCAAATACTACAATCAAATTAAAATAAACTTGTATTTCATTTTTTTAGTTTATCTCCTACTGAACAACTTTTTTATAAAATTGAAAGCCAATTTTTAATTCTTCATCTAATGTATTACTTTCAATATTTAT
>JAYUFJ010000525.1:0-2773 GCA_043738775.1 Flavobacterium sp.
GCTACTTCAATAAAAGCACCGTAATCTGCTATAACAACTACTTTTCCTTTAACTTTGTCACCCACTTTTACGTCGGCACCAAGAGCATCCCAAGGATGAGCGTTTAATTGTTTTAAACCTAATTGGATACGTGTTTTCTCATCGTCGAAATCTAAAATTACAACGTTCAATTTTTGGTCTAATTCTAATACTTCACTTGGATGATTGATTCTAGACCAAGAAAGATCAGTAATATGAATTAATCCGTCAACTCCACCTAAATCGATGAAAACGCCATAAGAAGTAATGTTTTTAACAACACCCTCTAATACTTGACCTTTTTGTAATTGACCGATAATTTCTTTTTTCTGTACTTCGATATCTGCTTCAATAAGTGCTTTGTGCGAAACTACAACGTTTTTAAATTCGTGATTAATTTTCACAACTTTAAATTCCATCATTTTGTTTACATAAACATCATAATCGCGAATTGGTTTCACATCAATTTGAGAACCTGGCAAGAAAGCTTCGATTCCGAAAACGTCAACAATCATTCCGCCTTTAGTTCTACATTTTACAAAACCTTGAACAATTTCGCCAGTTTCGTTGGCCGAAATAACTCTGTCCCAAGATTTGATTGTACGTGCTTTTCTATGTGATAAAACTAGTTGTCCAGTTTTGTCTTCACGAATGTCAATTAGTACTTCTACTTTGTCACCCACTTTTAAGTTTGGGTTGTAACGGAATTCGTTTAACGAAATTACACCTTCTGATTTTGCGTTGATGTCAACAATTGCATCACGATCGGTGATTCGTACTACTGTTCCTTCAACAACTTCTTCTTGGTCTGTAGAAATAAAGGTTTTTGTAACCATTTCTTCAAACTCTTGTAAGTGTTTTTGATCTACTTCATCAATTCCTTCAGAATAGTTGTGCCAGTTGAAACCTGCTAAAAATTCTTCTTGTGTTTTTAATAATTCAGACATTTGCTGATAAAAATTTGTATTTTGTTTTTCGTAAGTTTCTTAAAGCAATTGAAAAACAAAAGTGTTTTACATATAAATAATTGATTTCCAAATGAAACTCTGATTTGCATTTTGGACTGCAAATGTAATCTTTATTGTTTAATTTGCAAAATTTACATTTGTTTTTTATTGACTTGAAAAATTATTATTTGTTACTTTGATTTTTTTATTTTAAAAACAATAAAAAATAAATACTATTTTAGCACTTCAAAATTTTAATTATGATTTCCGAAATTCAATTTCAAAAAGAGCTTGACATAATAATTAAAAATGCAATTCGTGAAGATGTAGGCGGCGGTGACCACAGTTCCCTAGCTTGTATTCCAATAGAAGCAATCGGGAAAGCTAAATTATTAGTTAAAGATAATGGAATCATTGCTGGTGTTGCATTTGCTAAAATGATTTTTCAATATGTTGATACCAATTTAATAGTCGAAATTTTAATTCAAGATGGATCGGAAGTGAAATTTGGTGACATTGTATTTATCGTTTCGGGTAGTTCGCAGTCAATTTTAAAAGCCGAAAGATTGGTTTTAAATTCTATGCAACGAATGAGTGCAATAGCAACAAAAACAAAAAAATATGTCGATATATTAAAAGGTATAAATACAAAAATATTAGATACACGAAAAACAACACCTGGTTTTAGAGCTTGTGAAAAATGGGCAGTAAAAATAGGTGGAGGTGAAAATCATCGTTTTGCATTGTATGATATGATTATGTTAAAAGATAATCACAACGATTTTTCGGGAGGGATTACAAAAGCTATTGAAAAAACTAAAAATTATTGTTGAAGCAAGAAATTTAAATGAAATAAAAGAAATCTTAAAATCGGATGGAGTTTATAGAATATTAATTGACAACTTTAATTTTGAAGATACTAAAAAAGCAGTACGCTTAATTGGTAGTAAATGCTTGACAGAATCTTCTGGTAATATTAATGAAAACACTATTCTTGATTATGCAAAATGTGGAGTAAATTACATTTCAACTGGCGCATTAACTCATTCGGTTTATAACATGGATTTAAGTTTGAAAGCTTTTTAAATTAATGATAAATAAAATATTAAATAACGGTAAAAAGTTACCCTTAATAAGTCATTTAATCAATTTATTAAAATGGATAAAGCTTCCATTGTTAAAGGGATTATCATTATTTGATTTGCTTAAATTGTATGTTGGCGAAATAATTCAAGGTGACTTATCGTACCGAGCATCGTCAATTGCATTTAGTTTTTTTATGGCTTTGTTTCCTTTTATGTTATTCATTTTAAATTTAATTCCTTTTATACCAATTTCTGGTTTTCAAAATGATTTTATGCAATTTGTTGCCGAAGGTGTTCCGCCAAGAACTTATGATGCAATAGCTACAATAATCAATGACATTTTGCACAATAGCCATTCGGGTTTACTTTCAACAGGTTTTTTATTGTCAATATTTTTAAGTGCTAACGGAATAAATGCTATTTTAAGTGGTTTCGAAAATTCTAAAAATATAACTGTAAAAAGAGCTTATTTTCGACAATACTTAGTAGCATTATTAATGTCATTAGGCTTGTCCGTATTATTAATTGTAACAGTTTCGGCAATTGTTTTCTTTGAAGTTTTAATTCAAAAAACAATTATTCAAGACGTTTTAAGTGATCGAATTTCATTAATAGTAATTGGTCGGTACGCATTTGTAATTTTAATGATATTAATAGCAACATCGGTACTTTTTAAATACGGAATTAAACGTGATAAAAAAAGAGCGTTTATTTCGGTTGGCT
>JAYUFJ010000526.1:0-2766 GCA_043738775.1 Flavobacterium sp.
CTCAATTGGAAAAAATTGATATGCTGGATTTTGCAGATATGGTTGCTTTAAATAAATTTGACAAACGCGGTGCCTTGGATGCACTTCGTGATGTTCGAAAACAATACCAACGCAATCATAATTTGTGGGAAACCAATACCGATGAAATGCCAGTTATTGGTACAATTGCATCGCAATTTAATGATCCTGGTATGAACTCGTTGTATAAAAAATTGATGGATAAAGTAGTTGAAAAAACGGGTGTTGATTTAAAATCTACTTTCTCAATTTCGAGAGAAATGAGTGAAAAAATATTTGTAATTCCTCCACACCGAACCCGATATTTATCTGAAATTGCCGAAAACAATCGAAAATATGATCAAATTGTTATTACTCAAGTAGAAGTTGCTCAAAAACTATACGGAATTTTTAAAACCATTGAATCAGTTTCGGGAAATAAACCAATTTTAACAAAATCGGGTTTAGAAATTAATAACAAAATCGAAACTGAAATTACTTTTATTCAACTTTTAGAAAACCAATTCGATAAAGTAAAAATGAATCTCGACCCTTACAATTGGGAGATAATTTTGACTTGGAACGAAAAAATTGACAAGTACAAAAATCCTTTTTATAGTTTTAAAGTTCGTGACAAAGAAATAAAAATTGCAACACACACCGAAAGTTTATCGCATTCGCAAATACCAAAAATTTCGTTACCAAAATACGAAGCTTGGGGCGATATTTTAAAATGGAATTTACAAGAAAACGTGCCTGGTGAATTTCCTTTCGCGTCAGGTTTGTACCCATTTAAGCGTGAAGGTGAGGACCCAAGTCGAATGTTTGCTGGTGAAGGCGGACCCGAACGAACCAACAAACGATTTCATTATGTAAGCGCAGGCTTGCCAGCTAAAAGGCTTTCTACCGCTTTTGATTCGGTAACATTGTACGGAAATGATCCTGATTTAAGACCAGATATTTATGGAAAAATAGGCAATGCTGGTGTTTCAATTTGCTGTTTGGATGATGCCAAAAAATTATATTCAGGTTTCGATTTGAGTCATCCATCAACATCGGTTTCTATGACAATTAATGGACCAGCCCCAATGTTACTTGGCTTTTTTATGAATGCTGCCATCGATCAAAATTGCGAAAAATACATTATTGAGAACGGTTTAGAAAAAGAGGTCGCCAATAAAATTGCAGAGATTTACAAGAAAAAAAATCAAAGTCAACCAAAGTACAATGGCGATTTGCCTGAAGGAAATAATGGTTTAGGGTTGCTATTACTAGGAGTTACTGGTGATGAAGTTTTACCTTTAAGTATTTATAACGATATCAAAATCAAAACTTTAACCCAAGTTCGCGGTACTGTTCAAGCCGATATTTTAAAAGAAGATCAAGCGCAGAATACTTGTATTTTTTCGACAGAATTCGCCTTGCGATTGATGGGTGATGTGCAAGAATATTTTATCAAACAAAATGTTCGTAATTTTTATTCGGTTTCAATTTCGGGATATCACATTGCCGAAGCTGGTGCAAACCCGATATCGCAATTAGCATTTACACTTTCCAATGGTTTTACTTATGTGGAATATTATTTAAGTAGAGGAATGAATATCAATGATTTCGGTCCCAATTTATCGTTCTTTTTCTCAAACGGAATTGATCCAGAATATGCAGTAATTGGTCGTGTTGCTCGTAAAATATGGGCGAAAGCTTTAAAAAATAAATACGGTGCCAACGAAAGAGCACAAATGTTGAAATACCACATTCAAACTTCGGGGCGATCATTGCATGCACAAGAAATTGATTTTAACGATATTCGAACTACTTTACAAGCACTTTATGCCATTTATGACAATTGTAACTCGCTGCATACCAATGCTTATGATGAAGCAATTACAACGCCAACCGAAGAATCAGTTCGACGCGCAATGGCAATTCAGTTAATAATAAATAAAGAGTTAGGTTTGGCAAAAAACGAAAACCCTATACAGGGATCGTTTATTATTGAAGAGTTGACCGACTTAGTAGAAGAAGCTGTTTTACTAGAATTTGACCGTATCACCGAGCGTGGCGGTGTTTTAGGTGCAATGGAAACAATGTACCAGCGAGGTAAAATTCAAGAAGAAAGTATGCACTACGAAATGTTGAAGCACACGGGCGAATTTCCAATAATTGGCGTAAATACTTTTTTAAGTTCGAAAGGTTCACCAACAGTTTTGCCAGCCGAAGTAATTCGAGCCACCGAAGAAGAAAAGCAATTTCAAATACAAACCTTGCAAAATTTAAACAAAGCCAACGAAAGTTTAATTGCCGAGCAAATTAGTTTGTTGCAAAATGCGGCTGTAAAAAACGAAAATATTTTCGAATTATTAATGGATGCAACTAAAATATGTTCATTAGGACAAATTACAAGTGGATTATTTGAAGTAGGAGGGCAGTATAGACGCAATATGTAAGTTTTAAAATCTGAATAAATTTAGTTAAACCTAAAACCTATATTTTATTGGGTTTTAGGTTTTTTTAGTGTTATTTATTGTGGTTTTAATCGCTACTTTTTAACTTTTATATTTTAATTTCTTGATTATTAATTTTGTCCTTTAATTCGTCAACTTTATCTCTTACATTTTCTTTTGAGTATGACTTGTAGTGAAAATATTGATTGTCCAGCAACAATTATCTCAATTATTTAAAGCGTATATTATAATCCAAATTACTTAAACCTATAATTAAAAATACCTATTAATTTATATGATTTTACGAAACTCCTGGCATTTCAAA
>JAYUFJ010000527.1:0-2762 GCA_043738775.1 Flavobacterium sp.
AATAATTTTAATAAAGATTATGAAAACAATATCAACAACTGATGAAAAACTAGTAACTAAAATTATTTACACGATTATCTTGATTGGTTTTTTTCTTTACTATGCAGGATATGCTTGTGGTCAAGCGTTGTACTATTGTAATCATTAGTTATAAAACTTTTGAAATTGCGTTTAAAAGTCGAATACTGCATTTGTACTTTTGCTCTTTGTAACAAAATAATTGAAATTAATAGAAATAATTTTGTAGATTTGTTATAAATAATAGCATTATGACAGCGATTCAAAAAACAAAAAATAGACTTATCAATAGGATTCTTGCTACCAAAAATGAGAATTTACTTCTTGCTGTAGATACTATTTTTGAAACTGCTCAACCAAATGAAGTTCTTTCGCTAACGTCTGAACAAATTGAAATGCTTTTGATGAGCGATTTAGACATTGCTTCTGGTAACCTAATTTCTGAGGACGAACTCAACAAGTTAGATGCAGAATGGATGCAAAAAGAAAACTAAAATGGACATTAACTGCAATAAAACAAAGAAATGCCACTTTTGATTATTGGAATTTGAGAAATAAAAATAATTTATATTCTAAAAAACTAAATCACAACATCAAATTAAGAACTTCTCTTTTGAAAATCTATCCTGAACTTGGGATAGAAACTATTTTTTTAAACACTAGAGTTTTATATTTTAGTTATTTCAGCATACTCTATCAATTTTCCGAAAATCAAATTCTTGTTACAGGTTTTTGGGATAACCGTCAAGAGCCTAGTAAACTATTAGAACATTTAAAAAATAAACAGGCATAACTTTTTCAATAAATAACGCCTAATAAGTTATAATATACACATTAAAGTTATTGTGATTTATTTTTATTTTTAGTTTTTTTGTGCAAAAACTAAAACTCAATGAACTTTAGTTCAGACCCGATAAACAATCTCGAAAATCTTGCTGCAAAAAACAAAACCAAAAGTCTTTCGATTTATTCTGGATTAATGTTTAAATTTTTTATTTCTTGTTTTACTAATTCTCTAATAAGTTCCTTGTCAACTCCACTTATAGTTGAATTTATATTCCCAGAATAAGAAGAATTTATATATATTTGTTGCTTTTCCGTAAAATCGAGTATTTCTAAAGGGTTTAGATCTAAAGAATCAATGAGTTTACTTAATTCGCCAATATCAAATGAAATTTCGCCTTTTTCTAATCGGGAATATTTAGATTGTGAAATGTTTAAAAGATGCGCCATGTGTTCTTGAGAATATTCTTTTTTTAAACGAGCATCTCTAACAAATTTTTCTTTGACTCTCATAATGTATTTATAGTATGCTACAAATATACTAATATTATAAAAATAATTCATTTTTTGAAAAATAATTTATTTTCAATGAAATAGGCAGATCTGTAAAAAGAATAAATCTTTGTACTTAACAAAAAGTTCTCGAGAAAACACTTTGTTATCACAAAAAAATGTTTAATTTTAAAAATTAGAAATTATGAATTTAGAAGAAATTGGATTAGTACAATTAAGCACTACAGAAGTTCAGGAAACTGAGGGAGGATTTTGGAAGTATGTTTTAGGTTATTTAATTGATGCCTTGGTGGGAAGTCCACGAGATTTTGCAGATGGCGTTACAGACGGTGCAAATGCTCATCCTTAATATAATAATTATAAATTAAAAAAATATGGAATTAGAAAAATTGAATTTAGTAGAACTTAATGTTCAAGAGATTAAAGTAGTTGAAGGCGGTACATTAATGTATTTACTAGGGTTTATTTTAGGTTATGGTTCTTCAACCTACGGAGGAGGAGACATTGACATTAGAGGTTGTAAAATATAATATATATTGTACAATTATGAAAATCTAGTAATCTAAAGATTACTAGATTTTTAATTATAGATAATTACTTAAAATGAAAGAACTTAAAAAAAAATTTATTGGATTATTTACATTATGTTTAATATTATTAATTATAAATGGAATTATTTTAAATCTTGTCAATGAATGGTTTTTTCAATATTCAAATAGTTATAATTTTGAAGAAAGTTCAATACAAGGAAAATTATTTTTAGTTCTCATATTTGCTCCGTTTATTGAATCTTATCTTTTTACATATTTACCATACTATGTTTTTTCAAATTTTGAATTTAGTGAAAAACAACTAATAATAATATTTAGTTTGCTATTTTCACTAATTCATTTATATCATCCGTTATATGTAATTATGGCTTTTAATGCGGGTTTAATTATAAATTGGTTTTATATATATTCAACAAAACACACCAAACACCCATTATTAGCGATAATTATATTACACAGTTTATTCAACTTAATTGTTTTCTGTTTTTCGGAGTAAATGAAAAATTAATTAATTTCCCACCTAGTTTTGAACAATTTTTTTATTAAAAACAATCATAAGTTATAATTATCTCTAAAAAGTTATTGTAAAACTTTTTTAGAAGTATTTCTTTTGACAAAAATCAAAAACTCAATGAACTTTAGTTCAGACCCGATAAACAATCTCGAAAATCTTGCTGCAAAAAACAAAACCAAAAGTTTTTCGATCTATTTGGTAATTGTTTTGGCATTACTCACGTTGTTGTTTTTATTACCTGTAATCAAAATAGACATTAGTAGTCAAAGTCGTGGCATCATTCGTAGCCAAACCGACAATGTGCCAATAACCACAATTGTGAGTGGTCGCATTACGTGGCTTTCGCTCAAAAACAATGCGTTTGTAAACAAAGGCGATACTAT
>JAYUFJ010000528.1:0-2752 GCA_043738775.1 Flavobacterium sp.
AAAAAAAATATTGAAATAAATTCACTAGAAATGAAAACTATAATTGCTCCCTCGGTTTTAGCAGCTGATTTTGCCAACCTACAACATGATATTGAAATGATAAACAATTCTGATGCCGATTGGTTTCACATTGATATTATGGATGGAGTTTTTGTTCCCAATATTTCTTTCGGAATGCCAGTTTTAGAAGCAATAACCAAACATGCCAAAAAAAAAATCGATGTACATTTAATGATTATTGACCCAGATAGATACATCAAAACATTTAAAAAATTAGGAGCTGATATTTTAACCGTACATTACGAAGCTTGTACTCATTTACACCGAACTTTACAAGCCATAAAAGCCGAAGGAATGAAAGCAGGAGTAGCATTAAATCCACACACAAATATAGATTTGCTTGAAGATGTTATAAATGATATTGATATGGTTTGCTTGATGAGTGTAAATCCAGGTTTTGGCGGACAAAGTTTTATAGAAAATACCTATTCAAAAATAGAAAAGCTAAAATTATTAATTATTAAAAAAAATGCCAATACATTAATTGAAATTGATGGCGGCGTAACCGATAAAAATGCTACCAAATTAGTTAATGCTGGTGCAGATGTTTTAGTGGCTGGCAATTTTGTTTTTAAATCAAATAATCCTACGCAAACTATTTTTGATTTAAAAAAAATGTTGGAATAAATACTATTTTAGAATTTAACTTCCCATTTAAAGTGATTGGAAAATAAATGGGATAAAAATATGATTTTAACATTTACAGCGTTTTTTGAATTACATTTTTTTAATAACATAAGTCACGATTCCCCAAATTATAAATTGATTTTCTTCAGTAATTGTTATGGGTTTGTATTTTGAGTTTTCGGGTATTAATTGCAACTCATTATTTTCGATCCGCAAACGTTTTACAGTAAATTCACCATCTATAAAACAAATTGCAATTTTATTGTTTTTTGGCTCCAAACTTCTATCAACTACCAAAACATCTTTGTCATTTATACCAGCATCAATCATCGAATTTCCTTTCACTTTTATGTAAAAAGTCGCTAATTGATTAGTGCTTAACTCTTTATTTAAATCAATATTATTTTCCATAAAATCGGTTGCAGGCGACGGAAATCCTGCCGAAACTCCTTCAGTAATGTACTCAATTTTATAAGTACTTTCAAAATCAGGTTTGAAAAAAGTAAGTTTTTGCGGCTTTTTTATTGACATTTTATTTCTAATATTTCTTTAAAATTGGTTGTGAATTTTGGTGATAAATGATTTTGCTTCATATTCCAAGTTTTACTATTTTGAGTTGCTAATCGAATAATTTTTGAGTTGTTATTTTTGTTTATAGTATCAATGGTTTGCATTAATTTTTGGTGTTTCGGATTTTCTTCCTCAAAAAGTTTTAGTTGTTTTTTGTCAGTATCAATTAAATTTGTTACAATGATGCCAGCCTTTTTAAAAACCATTCCTTCATTTTCGTTATGTATTTTTTTTAACATATTTATTGCAACATTTGAAAGTTCCAATGTTGAATTTGTGGCAAATGGTAACGTAAAAACACTATTAAAATAATAACGTGAAGCCTTGTATTTATGCTTGTCGAAAACTAAAAGTAGCACAATCGTGTTACAACTCGATTTTTGTTTGCGAAGTTTTTCGGCACATACTGCTACAAAAGTGGTAACCCGTTCTCGAAGCGAATCAAAATCAGAAATTTGCTTAGGAAAACTTCGTGTAGTTGCAATACTTTTTTTCTGCTCTGGAACATCTTCAAGTTCCAAAACAGCTTTTCCTTCCAATTCATATTTTAATCGAAGACCCAAAACCCCCATCTCATTTTTAATCCAAGAAGTGTTTTGATGCTGAATAAAATCAAATGCAGTTTCAATATTTTTTAATTTTGCTTTTTTACTCAACCGCCTTCCTATGCCCCAAACATCTTCAATTTTGGTCCATTTTAAGGCTTTTATACGTTTTTCATCATCGTCAATTACATAAACACCTTTAGTACGAACTTGGTATTTTTTGGCAATTCGGTTGGCAATTTTTGATAATGCTTTTGTTGGAGCGAAACCTACACAAACTGGTATTCCTACCCATTTTTGTATTTTTGATTTCATTTTTAGTCCATAAGTATGGTAGTTTTCAATTTGCATTCCGTCAAAATTTAAAAAACTTTCATCAATACTGTAGTATTCTAAATTGGGTGTAAAACTTTCAAGAATTTTCATTACTCTATTGCTAAAATCACCATATAACGGATAATTTGATGAAAAAACTTTAATATTTTTTTGCTTAACTAAATCTTTTATTTCAAACTCTGGAACACCCATAGCTACGCCCGCAGCTTTGGCCTCATCACTTCTAGATATTACACAGCCGTCATTGTTAGAGAGCACAACTATAGGCTTACCAATATATTGGGGCTGAAAAACACGTTCGCAAGAGGCATAAAAATTATTACAATCGACTAAGGCATACATCTTGTAAATTTAAAAAATGTAACGCTACTTTTTTCATTTTGGAGTAAAAATTATAAACATTTTGAAAAAATGTTCTATTTATTTTTACAAGTAACATTTGGATATGCAAATAAAAAATGGAGTTTAAGTTAAGCGACTTTTTTGTAATTATTTGATTGATTATTAAATTCATTAATTGTCATATATTTTAATGCGGAATGCCTTCTTTTTTGATTGTACCAGATTTCAATATATTCAAAGATTTGAAGTTTCATTTGTTCTTTTGTGATTAG